>JAYTKL010000302.1:0-5910 GCA_043730305.1 Deinococcales bacterium
TGCGACTGCCAACCGCAATCAAAACATCAAGTATCAACTCGAGGTCAAAAACTACGGCGTGTCAGATGCCAAAGATGTGACCGTGACCGATTCATTGCCAACTGGCTTGACATTCTTCTCGAGCAGTACCCCGCAAGGAAGCTGCAACTACGCTGCGCCTAAACTGACCTGTAGCCTGGGAACAATGGTCAGCGGCTCGAGTATTACCGTGACCGTGGTTGCCAAAGCCACCGAAATTGGCACAGTCACCAACACCGCCAGCGTCACCTCGAGCACGCCAGACCCAGAACCAACCAACAACAACTCGAGTGTCACGACCATCATTGGCACGCTGTCTGATCTTGCCATCAGCAAAACCCACACGGGTACTTTCGTGGTGGACACCCTGGGCACGTACAGTTTGAATGTCAAAAACCTTGGCACTGCCGCCGATGACGGACCCATCACGATCACCGACACCTTGCCAGATGGTCTGACCTACGACTCGAGCGAAGGCGACGGCTGGACGTGCAAACCACAAGCCGCCAACGCGCAAGTGATCCAATGCGTTCATGTTGGAGCGCTCGGGGCAGGCTCGAGTTTGCCCGAACTGAAACTGAGGGTCAAAGTCGGTCAAGCGGCGTTCCCAAGCGTCACCAACATCGCCAGCGTCTCGAGTCCAATTGGTGACAGCAACCCAGCCAACAACACCGCCAGCGACCCGACGGGCGTGACCGCGCCCGTGCTCGCCATCGAAAAGACCGCCAGCGCCAGCCAAGTCGAAATTGGCGACCCGCTCGGATTCACCATCAAAGTCCGCAACAACGGCAGCGTGCCAGTCTTTGAACTGACCGTGACCGACAACTTGCCACTCGGCTTAACCTACAAACCAAACTCGAGCAAGGTTGACGGCGTTATCAATGAACCAATCGTGACCAACAATGCCAACAACACCCAAACCCTGAAATACACGATTCCAGGCAACCTCGAGCCAGGAGCAACCCGCACGATACAACTGGTCACGGTTGCCACGCCGCTCTTGCCAGATGGGAAGGTCATCAACACCGCCAGTGCCGTTGCCAAAGCAGGACCGCTGTCGGTGGTCGTTGCCAGCAACACCGCCACCGCAGGCGTCAAAACCAGCCAGGGCGTTTTCGCCAACAAACCCGTGGTTCTGGGACGGGTTTACATAGACAACAACGACAACAACAGCTTTGAAAGCGGCATTGACACCCCGCTGGCGGGCGCTCGAGTTTACCTGTCCGACGGACGTTACGCGATCACCGACAACCTTGGGCGTTACAACATCACCGACCTCGAAGCTGACGGCGTTTACGCGTTGCGACTCGACCCAATTACCGTGCCGTACCAACCCAAGCCCGAACCCGACGACGAGGGACAACCAGGAAACCGTAAAGTTCGCGTGCCTGGTGGCGGCATCAGCATCGAAGACTTTCCGCTGTATCCCAACCGTGCTGCAATCGTGAAAGCTCGAGCCACCACCGTCACCAGGGGAGCAGTGCAAGTTGTGAAATCGCTCGTTCAGGGCGGCGCGGGATATGCCATCACCATGACCATCACGTTAAGCGCACCCGTGCAAAACCTTGCCATCACCGACCCGTTGCCCAAAGACGCCACCAGAGGCTTGACAAACCTCACCTCGAGTAACGGCGCAGTTCTCATCAGCACACTCGAGAATGACACGATCAAAATTCCAGGCATTCTCGAGGCAGGCGTGTACCAGCTCGTGTATCCGATATTCAGCGCGTTGCCACCAGAAAATGTTGTGACCGACCCAAGTATCAGCTTTGAAGAGGTGATCCGATGAAGCCCTTACACGTCATTTATAGCGCAATTTCAGGGCGTACAAAATCTAAAGTTGAAGCTCGAGAAGATCAAACTAGATCGAGAATTTGCCGCGAATTGAAATTTGCCAATGCAGTTAAACTCGAGGTTTACCTTGACAAAAAATCATTGACATGTAGGGGTGAAGCTCGTCTTCACCCTGCCACGAACATGGTTCGCGCTCCAAAACTCTCTAATCTTCTCGCTGGAGTTTTCAGTCTTCTCGCATTCTCGAGTTTCGCCCTTGCCCAAACCGCAACAGGCGTCAATCCCGTCAACGTCGCCTCCAAGTCCGAGCTGGCATTGCCACTGGTCAGCATCGGCTCGAGCGTTGGCTGGAAAATCGGCGCGGAAGATTACCGCCTGAACGTCGCCCAAGACCTGGGCAACGCCTCGCTCGAGGTCTACAGCCCAGAGATCAACCTGAACGATTACGCCAACAAAATAGATCGCAAGAATTATTACGGCGATGAGCTGTACGCCAAAAATGCCAAACTCGAGACGACTTTTAAAGTCTTGAACAGCGCCAATCGGGTGTTGGTCAATCGCAAATTTGGCTCGAGTCTCAAACACTCTTTTGTTCAACTGCTGAGTGGTTCAATTAAAGCCGGTTTTTACCCGATGTCGGTGCAAAGTGTCGGCGACGGTAAAAACTCTTATCAAATTCGTGCCAGCCAGGGTGTGCGGGTCGAAGCCAGCCAGTTTACGGTCAACGTCCGAGGACAATTTGGACAAGATCAACTGGTGGCGTACCTCGAGATCGGCAAGGATGCGATAGGGCAAAAAGTCACGCTCGAGAATTACGATGCAGACGGGCAAAACGAAATGCGCCTGGGTTTGCTGACAAAGACCAAAGCCATACCTTTGGCAGTCTCGGAAAACCTGACTTGGAAAGGACACACGATTCTGGTGACGCCAGACCTGGTGGGCACATGGACGATTTTGACCAAGGTTTTACCGAGCACCAAGCAATATTCCAACTCGGTGGCATTCAGGTTTAACATCGGTGGCAAGCCACTGTTTGCCCGCATCCCTGGTTTTCCAACGCCAAAAACCGCCCTCGAGCCAGGCAAACCAGCACCAACTGGGGTACTTCAGGTTTCAACTCGAGCCACCATTTGTGGCACGGTCTTGCCGATCAAAGCAGGTTTCAAGCTCAAAGGTGTTCAGTACCAAGCCCCAACCAGCCTGAGACTTGCGCCAGGAAATTACACGCTCGAGCCAGACCAACTGGCAAGCGCAAAAACCCAAGCCGTCGGCTTCACGGTGAAAGCCGATCAAGTCTCGAGCGTGAACCTCAATTATGTTGTGGCGTTGGCACTCAGCGCCCTGCCCAAATCGCTCGAGTTGACAGCGGGTCAAAGTGCCAACCTCGAGTTGCGAGTGAGCACCGCGTTTGGAGCTTCTGTGCCGATCAATTTGGAGTTGACATCTGGCGGCGGTATCGCTTTGGGTTATGTACCAAACGGTGAAACTTCAAACGCTAAACCGTTCACATCAAGCGTCGCCGTCAGTGCAACTTCGAGCGGCAGCATCAACATCAGCCTCGGCGCGGGTTGCCCAAACCTCGAGATTCCAGTCACCGTGATAGCGCCCAAACCGCCAGTCGCACAACCCGCAAAATTACAGCTTGAGAAAACCGTTGACCGCAATCAGGTCAACCCTGGCGATACCGTGAATTTTACGATCACCGCCCGAAATGTTGGTGGCTCGAGCGTATCAGGAATCAAACTGCTTGATGCCCTGCCGCAAGGTTTGAGCGGTACAAATTTAGCAGAAACCTTTGATCTGAAAGCTGGCGAAACCCGAGTGTTCACGCTTGAGGCACAAGTCTCGAGCGATGCCAAAGGTTTGATCTTGAACACGGCAACCCTCGAGGGCAATGGGCAAAAACTGAACGCATCCGCCAGGGTTCGGGTGATTCCCGCGCCGCGCCCAACCCCAGAACCTCGAGTTGCGCCTGCCAGATTGAAGCTCGAGAAAACCGTTGATTTGGTTGAAATGAACCGTGGCGATACGGTGAATTTTACGATTACCGTCAGCAATCTTGGTGGCTCAACCGCCGCAAGAATTCAACTGAAAGACTCCATGCCAGCAGGTTTGGACGCTGCAAATTTGGACACGGTTTTTGATTTAAAGCCGAATGAGACTCGAGAATTCACGATTGCGGCAACCGTCGCCAGTGATGCCAAAGGCTGGATTCGCAACACCGCCACGCTCGAGGGGAACAATCAATCATTGCAAGCTTCGGCTCGAGTTCATGTGAATGTTCCGCCGCCAGCATTGCCCGTAAAAGAGCCAGCCCCGCCCGTGCAAGCACCCGCACCAGCCAAACTAAGGCTCGAAAAAACCGTTGATATGAAGCTTGCCCAACCGAGCGACACCGTGCATTTCACAGTCAAGGTCAGCAACACTGGTGGCTCGAGCGCAACGGGAATCAAGCTTTCCGATCTCATGCCGACAGGTCTGGAAGCCGCAAATTTTGAGGAAACTTTTGAATTGCAAGCGGGCGAAGCTCGGGTTTTTGAAATTCCTGCCAAAGTTACAAGTCAAACTGCTGGCACGATTCGCAACACTGCCAACGCGTTCTGGAACGAACAGCACCTTCAAGCCTCGGCATCGGTGCGGGTGCAAATTCCCAAACCAATTCCAGCGCCCAAACCAATTCCAGCGCCCAAACCAGCTCCCGCCAAATTGAAACTCGAGAAGTTTGCCAACACCCAAAGCGCATTGCCAGGGGAAAGCATCAATTACAGCCTGAAAGTTTCAAACACGGGCGGCACAGTTGCCCAAGGCATCAAGCTCGAGGATGCACTGCCAGAAGGTCTTGAAGGTCAAGATTTTGCGCAGGTTTTTGACCTCGAGCCAGGTCAAAACCGAGAATTCACGCTGTCCGCAACGGTTCAAACGGGTTTTTCAGGCAGCATCATCAATACCGCTAGCCTGACTTGGAACAACGCGCAACGCACCGTCGGCTTGGCGGCTCGAGCCACGGTGAATGTCCCAGTACAACCCAAAGAACCCGTCAAACGACCCGCCAGCATTCGTTTGGTGAAATTTGTGGATCGTGGTCGGGTGTTTACGGGCGAGGTTGCCAACTTTACAGTCATCGTCTGGAACGAAGGTGACGTGCTGGCAACAGGTGTGCGGCTTCAAGATCAATTGCCTAAAGGTTTGAGCGGCAATAACATTGACCAGACCTTTGACCTTCGGGCGCACGAACACCGTTGGTTTTATGTCGCTGCCAAAGTGACGACCGACAACGTTGGAACGATCACCAACACCGCTCGAGCGACGTTTGGAAACACCGTTCTCGAGGAATCCGCCAGCGTTTACATTCTCGAGCCTAAACCAGTTGCACAAGTGTTGCAACCCGAAATCAAGCTCGAGAAAACCGTGAGCAGACCGATTGCCAAACCACTCGAGGGACTCGAATACACCATCAGCGTCACAAACATCGGCAATGGCGTTGCCAAATCGGTCAAGCTTGAGGATGTGTTGCCAAGCGGTGTGACAGGCAAAAACTTGAAAACGGTTTTCAAGCTGGACGCTGGTGAAACTCGAGACTTTACGATCCCAGTGACCATTGCCCGAGACACGACGGGAACAATCACCAATACAGCAGTTGCAAGCTTGAACGGTGTTGAAACTCGAGCCAGTGCAGTGACCAACATTATGCCAGTGATTGACTTGTGGCTGAAGAAAACCGTGACGCCAAACCGAGCCAAAACCGGCGACCTGGTGACATATCAACTCGAGGTGAAAAACGTTGAACGTTCAACGGCAACCAATGTCAAACTGCACGACGCTTTGCCGTTCGGCTTAACTGTGCTTGGGGCAAAACCCGATCAGGGTATTTGCGCCACCAACGACAACACGCTCGATTGCAACCTTGGAACGCTGGCGGCGTTTACCAAAACGCGGGTGGTCTTGAACGCAGTCGTCACGGCAACCTCTGGCAAGTTGGTCAACACCGCTTTCGTCGAAGCTGCCGAATCGGAAACCAACCTCGAGAACAACACCGATAGCGTACCGCTCGAGATTTTACAGCCCGCCATTGGAACTTTGAACGTCAATGCGGTTGCC
>JAYTKL010000303.1:0-6757 GCA_043730305.1 Deinococcales bacterium
AGACTGCAAGTTCATGATTGAAGGTTTAAGATAGGTGCTCGAGTCAATCGGGGAGGCAAGACCTGTGAGTCAGTTGGATATCTGGGAGAACATCAAAGAGTACGTCAAACGAAACATTACCGATGTGGAATACCACACCTGGTTTATGCGGGTAAAACCAATCGGTGTCGAAAGTGGCACGTACATGATCGGTGTACCAAATTCATTTGCTGCCGATTGGCTCAAGCAGCATTACCTTGGTTTACTCGAGGAAGCGCTTAGACATCTTGGGGCAGCCACCCCAAAAATAGGATTTCGGGTTTTACCCAGCACCCAAGAGGCGGTGCTCGAGCCAGAACCGAAAACCAAGCAAGTCCCAACCCCTGCCGACAACGGACGCGCCAAACTGAACATCAAGTACACCTTTGAAAAGTTTGTGATCGGACCCAACAATAACTTTGCCCATGCCGCAGCCCTGGCAGTTGCCGAACAACCTGGCAAAGCCTACAATCCGCTGTTTTTATATGGTGGCGTGGGTTTGGGCAAGACGCACTTGATGCACGCTGTCGGGCATTCGGTCGCTGAAAGATTCCCAAATTTAAGAATTGAATACATTTCGACTGAAACCTTCACCAACGACCTGATCAATTCGATTCGTGAAGACAAGATGACCAGTTTCAAAGACCGTTACCGCAATGTTGACCTTTTAATGGTTGATGACATTCAATTTATTGCCGGCAAAGAGCGCACCCAAGAGGAATTCTTTCACACCTTTAACGCGCTCTACGAAGCTGGCAAGCAAATCATCCTCTCGAGCGACCGACCACCACGCGACATTTTGACGCTCGAGGCAAGGTTGCGATCACGCTTTGAATGGGGTTTGATCACCGACATTCAAAGCCCAGAACTCGAGACACGAATTGCCATTTTGCGCATGAACGCCGAGTACCGCCGCGTTCAAGTCAGCGATGAGGTGCTCGAGTTTATTGCCAAACAAGTGACCAGCAACATCCGAGAACTCGAGGGTGCGTTGATGCGGGTGATCGCTTATGCCAGCCTGAACGGTTTGGAGGGCGAAAACATTACCAGAGCAATGGCAGCCAAAGCGCTGTCCAATGTTTTCACCAGCACCGAACCGAGCACTTACGAGATGGCAGACATTTTGGCGTTTGTTGCCGCCCATTACAATGTCTCGGTTGACCTTTTGAAAACCCAAGGTCGTGCAAAAGAGGTCGTGATTCCGCGCCAAGTTGCCATGTTCTTGATCCGAGAATTGACCTCGCACAGTCTGCCAGAAATTGGTGCATTCTTTGCTCGAGATCACTCGACCATTCTTTACGCGATCCAAAAAGTGACCGAGCAAGTCGAACAAGACGCTGACCTCTCGAGCAACATTCGAGAAATCCGCAATCGCTTGGCTTAGCTTGCCGCTCAAAAGTCAGTCACATTGGTCTGTTTCTCAACTCTGATTCTAAAAGCTGAAACGATTACATTACCCCACATTTTAAAATCAGGCGCACTTATACGTTCAAATGGACACTCCAAAACTGTCAGATCATGGTCAAATTGCTCTAAAAACTTGTGGATAACCCTGTGGATAACCCTGTGGATAAGGTGTGGATAAGTTGTGGATAACCTGTTGATAACTCCAAATTCCAAACACCCTGTGGATAACTCGGGTTTTATCCACAAGTTATCCACAGGCAACTCAGAGTTATCCACAACCTTATAAACAGGCAAAATTGACTCTGTGGCGGCTTGATTCTGACTTATCCACACTATCCACAGCCCCTACTACTACTGCTACTAAATCTATTAAACTAAGAAAAGCTTTAAGACCGCATCTCGAGACATGAGGTCATCGAGATTCAAACAAAGAACACCAAAATAAAAGTCCAAACCAAATATCGGAGGTTTTAACCATGCAAGTCCAAATTCCAAAAAAACAACTCAGTGATGCCCTCTCGAGCCTGGAACGGGTTGTACCGAGCCGCAGCTCAAACACCGCCCTGACCCAACTCAGGGTCTCGAGCACCGCCCGAGGGCTAGCCCTTTCAGGCACAAACCTCGAAATCGATCTTGAAATACTGGTTGAAGCCCAGATCAACGATGGAACCGATTTTGTTGTGCCAGCACATTTGTTTGCCCAAATCACCAAAGCCCTGCCGGGTGAGTTGGTGGAATTGCACTTGAGCGGTTCAGAATTGACCGTGGCATCGGGCGGGGCAACGTTCAAGCTTCAAACTGGAGAACTCGGCGCGTACCCAGAACTGAGTTTTCCAAGCCACACAGACTTGACCCTCGACGCCAAAGAATTCGCCCGAAGCATCTCGAGCGTGCGTTACGCGGCGGCTGCCGAAGAATTTCGCGCCATTTTTCGCGGGGTGCAAATGGAACTTTCGCCGCAACGTTCGCGGTTGGTGGCAACCGACGGCTTTCGGTTGGCATACCGCGATTTCCCAGCCTCGAGCACCCTGGAAGCCCGCAAATTGGTGATTCCGGCACGAAATGCCGATGAACTGATTCGGGTCTTGAAAGATGGCGAGGTCAAACTGACGATTGGCAACGGCACACTGTCGGTCTCGAGTGACCGAGTACGATTGAACGCAAAACTGATGGACGGCGAACTGCCAGATTACGAACGGGTGATTCCCAGCAGCTCAAATGTCACGATTCAACTTGATTCGGCAGCGCTGCGTGACAGTGTCTCGCGGGTGGCGGTGGTTGCCGACAAGCTTTCCAACAACAAAGTTGAATTTATTGCCGCTAGCGGAAAACTGCAATTGGTCGCCGAAAGCGATTACGGACGCGCCCAAGATGTGCTCGAGGTGCAACAATCAGGTACCGAACCTGCCATTACGGTTGGTTTTAGGGCAAAACAATTGATCGAAGCCCTTGGACCGATCGAGGGTGAGGTGACGATAGGACTGGGCATGAACTCGCCAGCCGTATTTAGAGCCAGTAACGATCCAGGCTACCTGGCAATAGTTAACCCTCTGCGCGTTTAAAGGTGGCTTAAAGGGGCTAGCGATTTAAAAAGCCCTACGAACCCATTCTAGAATCTCGAGCCAGCTTAAAAGACCTTACAAGCTGAAATCCTCAAATCCAGTTATCCACAGAATTTTGATGAACCTGTGGATATGTGGATAACTTTTTATGAAACGTGTACCACAAGCGAAAAATAAACAATGCAAATTGTGGATAAAATCTAAAAACCTCTAAACCGCATCAGACCCAGACAATTCAGGATATGCTAATGGGCAGTAAATCGCCAAAAAAGCCAACCAGGAGGCAACGTGAAACTCGAAAATTTTCAACACACTGCCATTTCGAGCATCAACCGTTGGCGCAATCCAGAAGTATATCTATCCAAAAACGATTGGTTAAACGCCATCGAATCAGACGCGACCATGCTTGCCAACATGGCAAAAGTTCAAAGTGCAACCCAACTTTCAAACTTGTGCCAAGCGATCTCGAGTCTCGCCAATGCGGCAATCGAGAGCGGTTATGAAATCAGGCTTACGGATCTCGAGCCAAGCCTGAAAGCCTTGGAACAAGCCGAAGAGCATAAAGAACTTCAAACATTAACAAATAATATCAACACGCTTGAAGAAGATGCCGCCATGTTCGTGTCTCGAGACACACCACTTCCAAAAGAAACAGAAAACCTCGGCTGGAAACGCATTCTGACCGTAGACGATTCTGGATTGGTGCGCAGCGCCTTAAAACGCATTTTTAAAGACACCACTGCCAAACTCGAGGAAGCCAAAAATGGCATGCAGGCGGTCGAGCGAATTTCGGAAATCAGCAAATTCGATTTGATATTACTTGACCTCGAGATGCCCGACCTCAATGGAATTCAGGTGCTCGAGCAGATACGCCGCGCCAGCCAAGACGTGGTTGTGGTCATGCTGACCAGTTCAGAAGACATCAAAAAAGCCATCACCACCATCCGCGAGGGGGCAGACGGTTACTTTCAAAAGCAAGACTTGCCACTCGAGGGTGACAAAACCCAATTTTTTGACGCCCTCGAGCAAGCCAGAAATTACCGCGCGGGCATCATCGCCAGACGGCAACTCGAGCAACTGAAAACCGATTTTTATTCAATGATCACCCACGACATTCGCAACCCCGCCAACGTGGTCGAACTGGCAATTGACGAATTGCTCGAGGACAAGAATACGTTTGACTTTAACCAGCAAAAAATGCTGGTCTTGGCTTCCGAAGCCGCGAAAAAAATGATTTCCCTGGTCACCGATTACCTCGATTACGCCAAAATAGACGCTGGATATTTAAAAATTGAAGTCAAACAAACGGACTTGTGCAGCCTCGTTAAATCCTCGAGCGACCAAGCCAAGGTGATCGCCACCGAAAAAAACCAAACACTGACGCTCGAGTTACCGACAACGCTAAACGCTTTTGTAGACGAATCCAAACTCAAACAAGTGGTTGATAACTTGATCTCGAACGCCATCAAATACACGCCCGAACACGGTAGCATCGAAGTCAAACTCGAGCAAAGAAACGATTTCGTGCGTTTTAGCGTCAAAGACACAGGGCACGGCATCTCGAAGGATCATTTGAAGTTGCTGTTTGAAAAATTTGCCCGCCTTCCAGGCGAAACGCACCGTAGCAAAGGCACAGGTTTGGGATTGGTGATCGTCAAAGCCATCGTCGAAGGACACGGCGGCAAGGTCTGGGCGGAATCCAAAGGCGTAGGTGAAGGTTCGACGTTTCAATTTGAGATTCCAATCAAAACCGCATAACCCAAAATTGAATGCGGCTCGAGTCAGAAGTTATCCACACCTCGGTTGTGGATAATCTGTTGATAACTATCGGCGGTGCTGGTGCGCTGCCGCGTCAGTTTTGGATCACCGTCCAAATCGACAAAATAAAGCCCGAAATCATTGCTGGGTGCGAATTTTAAACCCCATTCGCGGTTGCTGGTGATACTCCAACAAATATAACCAATGACCCGAATACCAGCACTGACCGCCTTTTGCACCTCGAGCACGTGCCGCCGAATGTACTCGGCAGGGGTGAGCAGCCCATTTCGGACCGAACCGTTTTCGATGATAAAAATATCCTGACCTGGAAACAGTTTTGAGAGCTTGTTCAGCGTTCTGGACAAAATTTTCGGGTTGACTGGCGCAATGTCAAAACGCCCAGCCCCTGCCTCGAGCAAATCCACGATTTTCCAAGGTTGCCAATCGCTGATCCCCCAATAATGATCCAAACCAACAAAATCGTGTTGACCCACGCATTCTTCGGGACACAGAAACTCGGGCAGTTTGCCAGCCATGCCCAAATGCCACCAATTGCTGTTCGCACCCGTCAAGACCAAACGCAAGATCGTGACAAAACCGCGCCAACCGCGCAGTCGCCTTCTTTTCGGCGTGCCTTTAGGATAACGAATTGGATTTGGCGTCATTAATTTTTGAATCCGTTTTAAATGCTCGAGATCGCGCGTGTGTGTCACCCGCCAATCGAGCAACCACTGCACATAAGACGGTAAACCCGTTAACAACGGATTGGCACTGACTCGAGCCGATGGATTGACCTTTTGCAATTCGGCACGCCCCAAAGCATGGGCACGAAACATGTTGGGAATCAAACGCCCAATGAGTGCCACCTGACGCTCGAGACTGTCATCCGTGCCCAAACCTGGCGGCAATGAAGTCTCGGAAGCATTCCAAGGTTTGAAATACCCTTGCAGCATGACATTGGGTTCGTTAAAACTCAGCCAAAACGTGCATTCCGCACCCAAACGTTGCGCCACCGCTCGAGCGTAAGTGGCAAACGTTTCAGGAAAATTGGGCGCGACCAAACCCCCTCGAGCCTCGACGTGAAGCGGATAAACCCAATGACAGAGCGTGATGAGCGGTTGCATTCCAGATGCTTTGATGGCTTGAATCACGCTTTTATAATGCTCGAAGGCATTTTCGTCGTAATGACCCAATTTGGGTTCGACCCGCGCCCACGCAATTGAAAATCGAAAAACCTTGCAACCCAAACCAGCCGCAAGCTTGATGTCTTCTTCAAAACGATTCCAAAAATCAGTCCCCCGCCCCCTGGGGGTTCGCTTGGTTTTTGTTTCCCAAACATCCCAATTGTCGGGCGTTTTGGGATCAAACGCCTCGCCTTGATGGTCTGAAGTGGCAACGCCAAACAAGAACGATTCAGGCAACGGGTTTGGCACGGTGAGGGCATTCTAACAACAATCGGTTTGGTTGTAGTGCTCGAGATTTGATGCGGTTGCAAGAATGGCGGTAACTCTTGCGTCCTCTCATCCCCAACCTTCTTGACCCCAACCGTGCACCTTGCGGGTGGGGTCGCCTTCTCTCCCAGGAAAGAAGGGAGCTTTGTTGTTACTTTGAGAAATCAAAATACCCTGTTCTAAAACCGTAGTTTCTAATTGGAGTTGACTCCATTAAACGAACTTCAAAGCGTAAAATCTGAAACTCGAGCCGTGACAATTTCAAAATCGTTGTGGCTGTCCGCAAGGCTGATAATCGGTTGCTCGAGTTTGGTCAAACTTTGATTGGCACTGATGCTCGAGCGACCTTCAAAAACCAAGTCGAACAGTTTTCCAACCATCATTGGGTTTAGGGCGTAACGAATGTTCACACGGTCTTGAATGCCGTGCATGATACCTCGAGCCAACCATTCCTGCCCCTCGATTTTGCTGGGGTCTGCGCTCCAAGCACCATTCCAAAGTGCGGCGTTGGCGCTGGGTTGCACAAGAATTTGCGCCCCGAGCGAATCGGCTTTCTCGAGG
>JAYTKL010000304.1:0-17115 GCA_043730305.1 Deinococcales bacterium
TCGAGCCGCGATCTGGGCAATGGCAGGCAGCGTGCGGGCTTGCGAAATCAAACTCGAAAACGCTTGCCAGTGCATCAGCATGGCAGGCTCGAGGTTTGAAAGCACATTTTTTAGCAAGGCACGATTTTCGTCCTGTTGCAGTGCAGGTTTTGATTCGGTTGCGCCTCGAGTTCGCGCCATAAACCACAGTCTAAACGACGCGCCTGAATTCTCGAGCCGCTCATATGCGCTTGGTAAGATCGCAAGGTGTCTGCAAGCACTTCCAAACACCGCAGTGTCCTGACGTTTGACCGTGGCACACTGATTTTGCACCCGCCACCCTCGAGTGCGGCATGGGCTGGAATTGCGATCTGGGATGACCGCATCGAACGGCTTCGCGCCCCTGCTTACAAGTACCGCGCTTTGGTGGATGGATTGTCTCGAGATGGCGTGCAAATTGATGACCGTGCCGCGAAATTCGCAGACCTCAACCTGATTTCAGCCCAAAACCTCGAGCCGTACCCCCATCAGACCGACGCCTTGAACGCCTGGACTCGAGCGGGGCGGGCGGGTGTGGTCGTGTTGCCGACGGGCGCGGGTAAAACCTTGGTGGCGCAACTTGCCATGCGCCTGACTTCCAAAAGCACGTTAATTTGCGTGCCAACCCTCGATTTGATGCACCAATGGTATGCGGGACTCGAGGCGGCATTTCCAGGGCAGAAAATCGGTTTGCTCGGCGGTGGGTCGTTTGACATCACCGAGGTTGTGGTTGCCACCTACGACAGCGCCGCTCGAGCCATCGAACAACACGGCAACCGCTGGGCGCTGCTGATTTTTGACGAATGCCATCATTTGCCTGGTGGGTTGTACCGCCAAATTGCCGAGTACAGTCTGGCAAAATTTCGTCTCGGTTTGACCGCCACCCTCGAGCGCAGCGACGGCAAACACCGCGACCTCGAGAGTCTGATTGGTCCAACCGTGTTTCAAGCGCGACCTGAAGACTTGGCGGGAGATTCGCTCAGTGCATTTCAGATCAAACGCATTGAAGTCGAACTGACAGCGCTCGAGCGCGAGGCGTACATCAAAGCCAAAGCCGCTCGAGACTCGTTTTTGAAAGATCAAAATATTTTCTTGGGTTCGCTCGAGGGTTGGCAACGCTTTGTGCGGCGCAGCGCGGGAACGTCTGAAGGTCGCCGCGCCATGCTCGCACACCGTGAAATGCGAAAATTATCTTTGGGGACAGAAGCCAAAATTCGGGCTTTGGATTCAATCCTCGAGAATCACCGCAGCGCTCGAGTGTTGGTTTTTACCAACGACAACGATGCGGTGTACGACATTTCAAAGCGCCTGCTGATTCCAGCGATCACGCATCAAACGCCCGTCAAAGAACGACATGCGGTGCTCGAGCGCTTCAAATCTGGTGAATACCCTGTGATTGTCGCGTCTAAAGTTTTGAATGAAGGCGTTGATGTTCCGGAAGCCAATGTTGCGGTGGTGCTGTCAGGTTCGGGTTCGACCAGGGAACACGTGCAACGTTTGGGGCGAATTTTGCGCCGTAAAACAGGAAAATTTGCCGTGCTTTTTGAAGTCGTTGCCAAAGACACGGTAGAGGAGGGCATCTCGAGAAGACGCAAAGGCGAACCTCACCCCACTAAAGAAATTGCAACTCGAGAAACCGAAACCCCACAACGTCAACTCGAGTTTGCGCCCGTCAGTGCCAAAGATGCGCTCGAGTTTGAAAATCTCGAGTTTGAGAGTTTGGGACGGGATTGAAATGCAAGGTTTCTCGAGGTGCTTAGTTTGAATTTGAGTGTTGAAGAATACGTCAGGCACAATTCTAATGATCTTAACTTGACTATATATAACTAAGATTTCATGAGCGTAAAACGAGTTAAATTTTCATATAGATGTTTCATAGACGAGCAAGTTGCATTCTTTGGCAAAAGTTTCATCACTTATGAAACTACGTTACCTACACTCTCGATTGATGATATAGTTTAAATAATTAAAATTGTGCTAGTATTTTGGTAGTGCCTCAACAGCTTAAAGTATTTATGTTGCACTCAAAATCTATCCCATTACTCACGCTGTACCAAACATCTCGGTTGTTCAAAATATCTACTCGTAAGTATTGAACAAAAGTTAAACTGGAGGAGTTATGGCAATTTATAGGTTTTATACAACTGACCCAAGTGGTGAAAGTGCATCCCCTCGATTTCATGAAGTAAAGATCGCGTGTTATGTATATCCTAATCAAGTGAATGGGACTGTTCCACTGTATCGTTATAATAATCAGAACATTGATAATTTTTTTTATACCCTAAGTGCAGATGGAGAGAATGGAAATGCTGAAAAGGCGGGATATATTCCGCAAGGACCAGCTTGCTACGTTTTCTCTGAACCTGGAGAAGGAAGAGTTCCTTTTCACCGATGGTATCAATCTCAAACAGACGAACGCTTGTTCACTATAGACCAAAATGGAGAAGGTGCTACTACTTTAGGGTACGTGTATGAAGGTATAGCTTGTTTTATATTTGAACAAAAAGCCCCTGGCACAATAGCATTTCACCGTTGGGAACGCGTTCAACTAATGCGCTACAAAATACAACTTGTTGGTTCACAGGGAGAAGCCTGTGGCAAATACAATATTCGGGCTTTAGACCTACTAGATGCTGAAAGACAAGCACAAGTGATTATGACGGATTACAATGCCCTGGCAGGTCAAACGGGTAATACTCCGGCTCGTCGTTATATTGTTTCTTTTGAAGGACTTTGAATAGGATTTTGTTTTTACAAATGTACTTGTTCTATAACTTGTATCGTGTTGTGGGTAGTTTAATTCAATTTAAGAGGTGTACTAATGATTTAAAGCATAGTAATAGTTTTCAAAGTTGCTCTTAGGAATTTATAGTGACGAAATTGAAAAACCAAAAACCAAATTTCTATTTATGGTTCGCAATTAACTTCAACAAAGAGGAAATAATGTCCAAACTGTTTGACGACAACAATAGTATTCAAATCAACGGCAAGTTATCGCAACAAGACCTAGAAAACCTTAAAACTTCACTTGTTCGTGCGGTTGCGTTAGCGAGCCATCTTGTTGATTTTCACGACTCAAAGCTGAGCGAATTGAGGTTTGCGAAAGTATCTGCAACTCAAATAGTGAATAACCTCATGATGGCATTGTCAGCCCGTTGCACTAAAAGGAATCCACCAGCAGATCTCGAAATCATCACAGATCCATCTGGAAAATTGGTATATCGATGCTTGCATTTCCCTGCACACGAATGGGATCTTGAGGGAAATCCATTGCCATGAGTACATTGTTTCTGAATGCCTTTAGAGGATTCCCAGCAATATTAGGAGTCATTTTGGGTGTTATTTTTTATTCCAGATTGAACATTTGGTATGCCTTCATTTTTGCAGGGATTTTTATTATTGGTTTGATTTGTTTGTTATTGGGCAAACATCAGATCAAAAAAAATCCTCTATTTGGCTGGCTATTTATCGAACTTTGGATTGTTTCAACAATTCCCATAACGATATTTACCACTATGGGGATTGTTTATCTGACTCTCAATTCACCAAATTTATTTAAAGATTTAGAAAAACCGACGATGGATACATTAGCATCTATACTGGTGGGAGCAGTTACAACGTTCTTCGCACTGTTATGGACAAAGGATATTGAAGAATCCGATGGTTTTTTTTCACCACGAAACCAGTTCAAAAGTAGCTTATCTGATTCTTTTAAAGACTTGCATCAATACGTGGATGGAATAAAATGGGATGCTGTTTATAGTGATACAGTTCCCAATGGACCTAGTGGTTGGGATTTTCCAGCCCGTTACGCTCGAGCCAAAATTTTGAATGTTTAATTCTGTAAATGCGCTGTACATGAAGTAAAAATGCCTAAAATCAAGACCAATTGCAAAATAAGAATTTCGAGACTATAACATCACCCACCGCCCCGAATGGCAAAAACAAAGTTTCTTGAGAAGCAACTTAACCCATTTAACTTGATTTGGAAACCCTAAGCAGCAATCTAAAGTCTGTCATCCGCCGTTAACTCTTCTTGTTACGACGCATTTCAAATTCTCGAGAATCAAATTTGTTCAGATGCTCGAGGTTAAATCTCGGACGCTCGAAGGTTAATATTCTTGAACTACGATTCTCGAGCCACTGCATTCTCGTCTATCTCGAGACGCTCACCTCTTGCCCAGTGGCAAAACCCGTGTACTGCCTGTGGTGCGGGGCTTGAAAACCCAGCACAATCTGATTTTGCGGTACACCCTGCTCGAAAAACGCAACCACCCCCCAAACGCTTTTCACCCAGAACAGCACCTCGGCTTGACTTACTTAAAACTCCTATTTAATATGATGTTTATGCGAGTTTCAGTACACCCGCGACTCGAGCGACAACACAAACTCTACCGCCTCGCCGAAACCCAACACGGCTACTTCACCGCCGCCCAGGCACTCCGCCTCGGTTACGCGTATCAAATTCAACAACATCACCGCGAAACCGGCAACTGGCTGGCTTCAAATGATCTGCGCGGCATTTACCGACTGCGCGATTACCCCGATGACACCCTCGAGCGACTGGTGGAGATCAGTCTTTGGAGTCATGACCGTCACGGCAAGCCTCAAGGCGTGATCGGTTTTCAAAGCGCATTGGTGGTGCATCAGCTTGGTGGACTGCTGATGTCAAAAATCCATTTGATCGTCCCATCTGGTTTTCGCAAAATTCCCCCTGAAGATGTGATCTTGCACCGTGACCACCTTGGGGCAGAGGATGTGATTCCCTTTGATGGTTTTAACATCACCACACCCTTACGAACCCTGGCAGATGTTGCTGGTTCAAACTTCAGTCCCGAATACCTCGAGACGGCAGTGCGAGATGCCCTTGAACGTGGTCGGGTTCGGCGCTTGGCGCTCGAAGAACGAATCTCGAGCCTGAAAAGTCATGCCAAAGCACGATTGCTCGCGGCGTTGGCGGTGATCGAATGAAATACGCCAGCGCGATTGATTTCCGCAAAGCACTGACCGAACGCGCTCGAGGGGCTGGCAGCCACCGTTGGTTGAAACTCGTTTGCTTTGAACGGCTGCTCGCACGGTTGTTTGCTGATGAAACAGCGCGTTGGGTTTTAAAAGGTGGTTACGCCCTCGAGTTGCGTTTGCGAGGACGCGCCCGAACCACCACCGATCTTGACCTCAGCGTGCCACCGCCACCTCACGCCGACCTGCTTGAGTTGGTGCAACGGGCAGCCGAACGTGACTTGGGTGATTTTTTCAACTACAGTATCAGCCGTCAAAAATCCCTTCAGAATGCACCCGAAGGAGGTGAGCGCTTTCTGGTTGAGACATTCTTGGGCAGCAAACTCTTTGCCGAGTTTCATCTTGATATTGGTCAGGGTGATGTTCATGGTCAACCCGTGGATTATTTGTCTGCCCAGACGAATTTGGGTTTTGCTGGACTACCAGTATTGACCTTCCCAAGTTACCCTTTGCGGGATCATTTTGCCGAAAAACTTCATGCGTACACCAAACCTCGAGATCACAAAACACGGGTCAAAGACCTGGTTGATCTGGCACTACTGCTCGAGTTGGGTGTACAAAGTGACCATGCGCTTGCAGGAACAATTCGTGGGGTGTTTGAGCTTTACGCCACACACTTCATTCCGCGACCCTTGCCGCTTCCGCCAGAGTATTGGCTCGAGTCATTCCGAGAGATGGCGCTCGAGGTTGGCTTGCAGCCCGAAGATGCCTTGGTTTGGTACGCTCGCATTGAGGAGTTCGTGACTGTCACGCTGGGCTAGGTTGGTGAGTGGATCAAAACACTTGCAATTTCAGGCGAACTTGGTTGGGTTGGGCAATACTTGGTCATTCCGCTCGAGTTTTGCGCTTAAATGCTCCGCAAAAAATTCGAGTCCCAAACGATAACCTTGCGCTCCCAAACCAATGATTGCGCCCTTGCAGACGGCAGAAATCACACTGGTGTGCCTGAATTCCTCGCGGGCGTGAACGTTTGACAAATGTACCTCGAGCACGGGCAAATCCTGCCCGGCGATGGCATCTCGCAGCGCATACGAGTAATGGGTTAACGCCCCAGGGTTGATGATGATGCCCTGAAAGCCCAGTTCGCTGGCGCTTTGAATCCACTCGAGAAGCTGTCCTTCAAAGTTGGATTGCTGGCATTTGACGCCCAGTTTCAAGGTTTTTGCCCAGCCCTCACACTGCTGCTCGAGTTGGGTTAAGGTCATTGACCCGTAAATGTCTGGCTGCCTTGTTCCCAGGCGATTGAGGTTTGGACCGTTCAGGACGAGAATCATGGGTTATTGCCTCCAAAAATGTGGGGTGGGAAACTTAAATCAGCTTGATTTCAGGTCATTTAAATGTTTTTGTCAGTCAAAGTTTAGTAGAATTAAACCATGAATTGTTTTTTCCTTTGCAACTTTAAGGTTAATAAGCTCGAGGTTAACCCATGACGCTGCGCGAAGCCTTGGTGATTCTCGATTTGTCTGAACGGACTTTAGAGCCGAGCATGCTCAACATTTCCTTAAAAAATCGGCTCGAGAAAACCGATCTGCGCAACGTCACACGGGTGCTCGAGGCGTACCGCAAGGTCAATTCTTTTCTGAACCCAACGCTGGACACCCAGGGTGATTCCAAAGGCACGGTTATTGATGAACCCGTCGAGGATGGTCCACCGATTCAGACCACAAAATCTGCTGTGTCCGCCGTCAAATCCGAAACGGGTTTACGCCGCGATTATGTTCCGACCCTGCCCAATCCAACCTTGCTGGGGGCATCGGGTCATTATGAAAATGGCAACAGTACGGTCATGATCGATCCGAGCGACGAGCCGTATCAGCAGATTGATACTCGTCAGACCTCAATTGTGATCGACGATTACCAAGATTCGTTTCAAACTCCCGCGCCTCGAGTGAATTCCAGGCAACTTGCGCCGCTGGCGGTGGTCGGTTTGGGATTGCTGGCTTTCGCTTTAGGATTGGGCGGCATGGCGGTCATTTCCAAACTGGTCAATCCGCTGCCGAGCATTGCCGTTTCGGTGACAGACCCAGTTGATCCAAACACCACGGTCGCCATCAAACCGAGCACTCCAGGCTCGAGTTCGGTTCAAAATCCTGATGCGGGTGTGGTAACAAACCCAGAAAATACAACCACGCCAACCCAAAGCGTTAATCCAACGGTTTCAAACCCGACTCAAAATACTTCAAGTTCTGGCAATGGCGTCAATCAAACGACCCCGAGCGTTCCAGTGGTCAAACCATCAATAACAAAACCTGTGGTCAAGCCTTCAACAGTTCAAAACCCAACAACCCCCGAAATAGCGGCGACCGTCAAACCAACCAAAACCCAGGCTGAATTGGCGGCACAAGCCCAAGCCAAGGCAACCGCACTGGAAAAAGCCAGACAGGCTCAACTCGAGAAATCACGTTTGGCGCAGGTTGAAAAAGCCCGTTTGGAAACAGTCAAAGCCGCCCAAGAAAAAAACCGTCAGGCTGAACTTCTGGAGGCTCGGGTTAAAGCCAACAAACTGGCGCTCGAGAAAGCCCGTCAAACGCAGCGTGAACAAGCCCGTCAAACACAAATTGAAAAAGCCCGTCAGGCTCAACTGAACAAAGCCCGTGAAAACGCCAATGCTCAGGCTTTGGCGGTATCTCGAGCCAAAGCCGCCGACCAGGCGCGGGTTGATGCCAGAATCAAAGCACGTCAACAAGCCAGAGCCAAAGCCGCCCAGCAAGCTCGAGCCAAAGCTACGGCGCAAGCCAAAGCCAGAGCCGATCAACGCGCTCGGGTTGCCGCCCAAGCCAGAGCCAAAGCCCGTGCGCAATCTCAGGCGGTTGTCGTGAATTCTTCTGCCCGAAATCTCGCCAACAACAGATCACAATTTTATGCTTGGGATCGCAACGGCGCGGTGTTGCGTTACGGCTCTTGGAATCAAATTCCGCAGAGCGTCAAAACGGCTCGGGCGGGAACATTCCGCGCCTCGGTGTTTGTGGCGGCTTCACCGTCGTCCATGCCAGACATCAAACCTTAAAGGTTCAATTGGCTCGAAGGTTCTTTTTGCAGGTGATAAGCTGTGGCTGTGAAACTTCTCTCCTTTGACCTTGACGGAACAATCGTACCAGACGGGAAAATAATCCCAAAACCAATTCAAACCGCGATTCGTAAAGCCAGGGACGCAGGGCATCTGGTCACGGTCATCACAGGACGTACCGAAACCAGCGCCAGACCTTTTTTGGACATGCTCGAGCTTGACACCCCTTATGGCACGGCTCAAGGGGCAAGGGTTCAGCACAGTGACGGCAGCGTGTTGTTCGAGCACAAACTCGAGGGTTTGATCGCCCAAAAACTGGTGGAAGCCTCGAAGGTGGACGGCTTTTTTGTGGCGACCGGTGAGCATTTTTACGTACTCGATCCAAGCCACGAACGCTGGCTGTGGGCGCACAACGAGGGGCATAAAGTCAGGGCTTGGTCGCAGTATGAAAATGAAAGTGTTTACAAAATCGTGTTCGAATCGGGCAGCAACGGTTTGCAGCAAAAACTCGAGCAGCATCATCAAGATTTGATGTTTTACCCCTGGGGCAACCAGTACCTCGAGGTGACTCGGGGCGGGGCGACCAAAGGCACGGCGCTGAAATTGATTGCCGAAACCCTGGGTGTGGCGCAAGCCGACACGATCGCGTTTGGTGACGGTGGCAACGACCACGCCATGCTCGAGTGGGCCGGGCGCAGCATTGTGGTTGACGGCGGAGACCTGAGTTTGACACGTGAACACGAACGAATTGCGCCGCCCAGTGAACACGGTGTTGCATTGTGGCTCGAGCAGAATTTGCTTTAAATGGCAGTTGCAGACAAGGTGAACAAACCTGGGATGTTGGCATCGAAACCCCAACCTGGGGTTTCCTCGAGCATCACTATTTGAAAACCGTTTTGGGCAAATGCCGTCACGATTTCGCCCAGCGTCCAACGGCGCGTCACACAATCGGGTGTCTGGGTTGTGATGAGTTCCTGGTACGGAACTTTACCCGTATGCGGACTCGAGTCGAAATAATCGCGGTCAGCCAGCGTTTGGCTTGCAGTTTGGCTGAGTAACTTTGAGGCAATCGGATGAAAGTCATTGATGACCAACCCGCCACCAGTTTTTAGGATGCCGCGAATTTTCGCTGCCAGTGCGTTCACATCCATGAACCAATGTAAAATCCCCAATTCCATCAAGACAAGATCAAAACTGTACTGTTGCGTCTCGAGTTTCATAAAGTCTGTGACCAGATACTCGAGTTTGACGTTTGCGGCAGTCGCAAGCTCTACAGCGTAACGTTTACTTGCTTCTGAAAGATCAAAAATCGTCACATCCGCGCCCAACATTGCCATTGCCACACCAGCTTTGCCCCTCGAGCCGAGCGGATTGGCAACCTTTTTGCCTTTTAAATCGCCCAGATGTTTCAGGACACCCTTGAGAATCTTTTCAGGCTCGAGCTTGGCTGCGAGTTCTGTCGGTGTACCGTTTTCGATCACCCAAGCCTCGTAAGCGCCCGTGTTCCAGGCGGCTTGATTGATGGCACTCATTTCGGATTGATTCACGAAGAACTCTACAGAACTTTTAGATGCCTGACGATACGCTTTATGGCGCAACTGCGAATAATCTCGAGTCATCACCTTTTTCAATAATGTTCTTTGGTTTATGCTGCTCTCAGAGGTAACACCATGACACAAACCCTTTCTCGAGTCCGACCGCTCGAAAGCATTGATTTCAAATCTTTTCCCAGCCCTTGTTACGTGCTCGACGAGTCACGGTTGCGCCACAACATGGAAATACTTAACCGCGTGCAGCTCGAGAGTGGCGCAAAAATCATTTGCGCCCTGAAAGGCTATTCGCTGTGGGCAAGTTTTGGCATCATCAAAGAATACTTGCACGGCACGACCGCCAGCGGTTTGTACGAGGCACAACTCGGGCGCGAAAAGTTTGGTGGCGAGGTTCATGTGTATTCGCCAGCCTTCACGCCAAGCGATATGAGCCAAATCCTTGAACTCGCCGATCACATCAGTTTCAACAGTTTTTCGCAGTGGACGCGTTACCGTGAAATGGTCTTGAGCGCCCCTCGAGCCATCTCGGCGGGCATCCGCATCAATCCCGAATACTCCGAGGTCGAAACGCCATTGTACGACCCGTGCGTGCCATTCTCGAGGCTCGGTGTGACCCGTTCAGAATTCAAACCCGAACTGCTCGAGGGCATCGAAGGCTTGCATTTTCACAGTTTGTGCGGCAAGGGAGCGGACACGCTCGAGCGCACGATTGATGTGATCGAACAAAACTTTGGCGAGTTTTTACCGCGCCTGAAATGGGTGAATTTTGGTGGTGGGCATCACATCACCAAAGCCAGTTACGATGTCGAGCGCCTTATTAAAGTAATCAAAGCCTTCAAAGCCAAATGGAATCTCGAGGTGATTCTAGAGCCAGGCGAAGCGGTTGGCTGGCAAACGGGCTGGCTCGTCTCGAGCGTGGTGGACACCCTGAGAAACGGCATGGACATTGCGGTGCTCGACATTTCGGTGTCCGCGCACATGCCCGACTGCCTCGAGATGCCTTACCGTCCCGAAATTCTGAACGCCGCCGAACCGCTCGAGAAACCACACACCTACCGTTTGGGCGGCACGACCTGTCTGGCGGGCGACGTGGTTGGCGATTACAGCTTTGACCAAAAGCTCGAGGTAGGGGATACGGTTGTGTTCGACGACATGATTCATTACACGATTGTCAAAACCACCATGTTCAACGGTGTCAAACATCCGAGCATCGGAATTTTGCGCGAAGACGGCAGTTTTGATGTGGTGCGCGAGTTTACTTACGAAGATTTTAAGAACCGACAATCTTAAGCTCGAGCAGCAAAAAACTCCCGCGCAAACGGGAGTTTTCTTTTGGTGACCCCAACGGGACTTGAACCCGTGTCTGAGCCTTGAGAGGGCTCCGTCCTAGACCGCTAGACGATGGGGCCGTCCGTGATCTTGTGTGGCTGGGGTACTTGGATTCGAACCAAGATTAAGCGCTTCAGAGACGCTCGTCCTGCCGTTAGACGATACCCCAACGATATTTCGCCGCTAGGTCGGCTGCGTTTGACCATTTTCGAGTCGGCAGGAACTCGTGTCAAAAGCTTTGAAAGAATACACGAGCATGAGAAGGGTGTCAAATTTAAACTTCGGGTAAACTCTAATTCATGGTCTTTGATGCCAAACTCGAGGGTGTCTTGCAAGGTTTGGCTCGAAGTTTGAAATCGCATTACAAGTCGCGTTTTGGAGAATTAATTTTGCTCGAGATTCAAAATCCAGACTTGCTCGAACTCGTGTTGGTGCTCGAGGGGGAGGTCAATCAGTTTCGTGAAATCTTGCGGGTCGAGCCGAGCGCCAGGTTAGCATCGCTCGAGGCTGGAGTTGAAATTGCGGTGCTTCCAGTGTGTCGAGCCTCGTTTGATGCGGCGTTCGAGCCTGAATTGTGGGAGGCAAAATTTACAGCGCGAGAAATCAAAGTTGTTTAAAACTCGAATTTTGTCGCCCAAACACCAGCTAAATTGAGGTGCTCGAGCGCTTTTTGCACTGTAAATTCCGTACCTGGAATCTCGAGGTCGGGCGCAATGTCTGCCAGTGGTGCGAGCACAAAAGCACGTTCAAGCATTCGCGGGTGTGGAATCTCGAGGTTTGGTTGTGAAATTATTTCTGAACCGTAAATCAAGATGTCCAAATCAAGTGTCCGAGCGCTCCAGCGCTCAATTCGTTCGCGTCCTTGTGATTTTTCAATCTCGAGCATCACTTGCAATAATTCATGGGCTGGAAGGCTGGTTTCGAGTTTCGTGGCGGCATTCAGGTAAGCATCTTGAACGGCATTCACGCCAAAAGGTTCAGTTTCAAACACCCGAGATTTGTGCGTCACCCAAATATCCTGGTGTCGCTCGAGCGCTTTGATTCCAGCCCTCAAATGCTCGAGCCGATCACCTAAGTTCGAGCCGAGGGCGATAAAGACATGGTTCACCCTCGAACTGTAACGGATTTTTGGTTGGTTTAGTAGCGCCTTAAATACTGGGTTTGTAAAGTTTGACCCGCACCGCAAGTCACCCCAACTTGCAAATCGCTGGCGTTGGTGGGCGAGATGGTGCAATTAAATTTAAACAAGATGGTCACTTCAACCACAGTGCGGTTGTCTTTTACGGTCACTGGTCGCACCAGGTCAAAATCTTTTTGCTCGAGCACGCTCGAGACGGTGGTGCTGCCTTTTTTCATCAACAGTTGCACGCCGTTGTATTCCCAGTACAGGGTTTGAAATGCCCTGGGTTCAAACGTGCCACCGAAGGCTTTGCTAAATTCAAATGGCGAGATAAAAGCGCGGTTAACGTCTATCACGTTCGGTTTGATTGGTTGAAAACCTGGGGTTTGTTGGGCTGCCGCGAAACTCGAGATGAATAAGCCTGCCAATACCATCAAAGTGCGTTTCATAAAAACCTCCAAAATGTAAGTTGAAACCTAAACTCATTTTCACCCCACTTGTGAACTTGCTTTACCAAAGTGATGAGAAGCGCAACTTTTTCAAGCTCGAGTTGTTGCGTTAAAGGCGTGTGGCATTGATTGGCTGGGGTTTTATCGTGGCTCACTTGAATTCACAACGCTCGTCTTCATTCAGGTCAACGGCAAATCCGTTAAACTAAAAGGCGTGATAGGACGCTTTTATCGTTTGGCGCGGGCATTGTATCCCTGGCTCGCCCGTCCCGACGACGAATGGGCGCAAAAAAGACTGAAGCCAGCCGAATTTGGAGTCTACATCAAAATGGACGCTCGAGACCGTGAACATGCGGTGCGGGTCAGCAAAAAACTGATGTCCTTGTACCCAGACTCGAGTTTGATGTTGCAACGGGCGACTTTACTTCACGATTGCGGCAAGTCGGTTCGTCCTTATAATGTGATCGAACGTGTACTGGTCGGTCTGTTCTTTCAAGTTGATGGTTCAAAATCTCGAACCTTAGATTTCGAGCAACGCAAATTCAGTGCGTTTGAGGTCAAAAAATACCATCCTCAAATCGGCTCAAGCCTGATTTTAGCGGCGGGCGGTGATGCTCGAGTGGCTGAGATTGTGGCACTTCACCACAATCCTGGCAGTGACTTCGACGCGCGAAAAGTGCATGAGGTGGACGAACTCGAGTAAATCACTTGATAAAGTCAATCAACCAGCCTCCCAAGGCATTGGCTCGAGCTGCCAGAATGTCAAGATGCGTGTAACCTGGCAAGTCTTTGATCTCAATTTTTCGTCCAAGTTTTTGCTCGAGCGCATCAAAGGCATTGGGCGCGGTGACAATGCCGCGTCCTGCCCTGATTGCCAAAATCGGCAGATTTACCGCGCTCAAATGCGTCAACGGCAAACTTGACCTTGCCCAAGCGGGTGCTTCAAGCCCAACCACGCCAACCTCGAGCGTCAGGCGCGTCGGAAAGTACCATTCTTGAAAGTCGGCACTGGGAGTCCAAAACCGCGTGGCAAAATCGAGCGGGTCGGTGTGCTCGAGCGGATCATCTTGGTTTGGAATTTGCCATTCGACCCGTTTTGAATTCTCAGCGACGCCAATGATTTCTGGGGTTTGAAAACCAGCAAAGCCGCTGAGAATCACTGCCAATCCATTGATTGCCAGTTTTGCCCCTATGGCGTTGCCTGCACTGACCGAAAAAATACTGACCAGGGCATAATTATCGTCCCCAGCAACCATCGCGGCAGCCAAATTCGATGCTGCATACCCCACGATGCCGCCAGGGGAATCACCGTTTGGGTCAAACGCGGCAAGTTGTGCCGCCGCACCCAATTTGCCAAGGCTCGAGGGTGAGTAGTTCAAGGCTTCAAAGTACGGTGTTGCCGTTCCAGCCTCGAGTTCTTTCACGCCAGCCGTGCGAATGCCAAAAAAGCCGTTAGATCCATTTTGATACTGCTGCTCTGAAATTGCATTGCCGATGCCCGCGCCACTCGGCACACCGTCAATCATCACAACGCCCGCCAAGTCCTTGTCACCAGTTGAGCCAGCGAAGTCCCAGCCCGCGTACAAACCCACCAGCGACGCGCCGAGGCTGTGACCACCCAAAAAGACTTTTGTGGCAGCTTCTCGAGCTTTTAAAACCACTGCCCGTAAATCCTCGAGATGCACTTTTAAACCCCAATACCCCATAAACGCGACATCTCGAGGTGTTCGAGCCTGAAAGCCATCAGGTTTTCCAGCGTCACGAATCATGTAACGCCAAGCGATCAGTGGGTCGCGTTTTTGGTGTGCCTCGAGTAATTTACCCTGATCCTCCAGAAGATTCGAGCGGCGATCCACCGCCCAGACTTCAAGGCTGGGGTCGCTTGATACGATTGTGCGTGCCAAACGGTCAAAGTTTTGAGCGCCTCCCAAAAAACCTGGCATTAGTACCAGCACCGCTCGAGGTTTTTGGTTTGATGCGAAATAACGCAAATAAATCGCTTTGTTGAATTCCATCGGCGTGTGCGGCTCTTGAAATCCAGCAATCACGTTTTTTTCAACCTTGACCGCCTCGAGTGCCAACGGATTGGGTAAGGCAGCGGCAACCAGAACTTGAACATTTGGTACACAGGCAAACAACAAACCCGAGAAGCACAACAAAAATAAATTTCGCATGGCTCAAGTTTAAACCTCGAGTTTCGGTTTTAACCTCGAGCCAAGCCACGATTTAGCTGCTGAATAAACCAAACAGCAAGTTGAGCGACAACGCCAAGATCACGGTGTTGTACAAAAACGATTGCAAACTGTGCCACAAAACTGCCCGCCGAATGTGCTTGCAGGTGATCGAAACGTCGGAAACCTGAAACGCCATGCCCAGCACAAACGAGAAATAAGCAAAATCCAGGTCGTCGGGCGGTTCGTTGCCAGGAAATTTTAAACCTTCCCTCGCTTCACCGTTTTGAGGGCTGTAATACAACCGTGCGTAACGCAAGGCATAGGTGGTGTGCGTCATGAACCAAGCACACACCACCGCCAGCACCGCCAGGGCATCCAGCAATCCGACCAAGTTGGCTTCGACCAAAACACGCTTGCCGCGCAACACAAACACCGCCGCAAACAAACTGACAAGACTTGAGCCAATGGCGATTGCAAAAACGCCAGCGCGTCCAGGGTCTTCACTGGTGGCTCTGACTTTGGTGAGGTGCGCGTTAGATCTCAAGATGACGCGCCAGGTCAAACCCAAAAAGAACAGTGTTCCAACGTCCCAGGCGACCATAACGCTTAAAATGAATGAACTCGAAATTGAAAAAAAGTTGATGATTCCCGCCACCAGACCGACCAGCAAACCAAAAATCAGGCGACCTCGAGCGCCGAGCGGATCAGACTGTACTGCGTGTGGGTGACGTGCCATATCTTGTGAGAATACCTCAAAATTAAGAAATTCTAATGTCGCATTTTGCTTGTTTGCGGTTAAATAGGGATTCATGCTCGAGAACACAAGAAATACCCATGTGACCAGATGTTCTCTGCGAATCGACTTTCAACCATGTTGTTGGCTTGTGCTAAACTGAATTCGCGTCACGGGATGAACTTGCCGTGCCCCAAAAAAACCATGAAATTATTCTCGAGCCTCTTCTGCACGACTCAAACCACGCGAACCCCCTGGGGGGTCTAATTCGCGCAGGTTTTACAGGTCGGTCTGGGTCGCCGTGACCCTAAGCAGAAACAAATCACTCTCGAGAAACTGAGGTTTTACCATGTTTATTTCCCTCCCAGATGGCAAGCAACTCGAGCTTCCAGTCGGCGCGAATGCCTTCGATGCCGCGTCATTGATTGGTCCGCGCCTTGCCAAAGACGCGATTGGCGCAAAACTCAACGGCAAATTGATTGATATTTTCACACCGCTTCAAGACGGTGCAACGCTCGAGATCATCACGACCAAAAAACCAGCCGATGCGATTGACCTGGCGCGGCACACGCTGGCGCACGTCATGGCGCAAGCGATTCTCGAGTTGTACGAGGGCAAGGGTTTTGCCCGCGACCGCATCAAAATGGGTGTTGGACCAGTCATCGAGAATGGTTTTTACTACGATTTTGACTTGCCTGAACCGCTCAAATTCGAGGAACTCGAGCAACTCGAAGCCAAAATGCGTGAAATCATTGCCAAAGACCTGCCCTTAAGTCGGTTTGAAGTCACGAGGGCGCAGGCACTCGAGAAATTTGAAGGCAAAGACCGTTTTAAGACCGAATTGATTGAGGGATTGCCTGAAAACGAGGCAATTACCTTTTACCATCAAGGCTCAGAAACCGATTTTACGGATTTGTGCCGTGGTCCGCACATTCCGCGCACGGGCTTGATTCCGCCGCATTTCAAGTTAACCGCCACAAGCGGCGCGTATTGGCGCGGTTCGGAAAAAAACCCGATGCTGCAACGCATTTACGGCGTGGCGTTCAACACCGCCACCGAACTCGAGCATTACCTCTGGCAGCAAGAGGAAGCCAAAAAACGCGACCATCGTAAACTGGGCAAGGAACTCGATCTGTTTGCCTTCTCCGACGAGGTTGGGCAGGGTTTACCGTTGTGGTTGCCAAAGGGCGCGTTTGTTAGAAAGCGCCTCGAGGATTACATGTTCCAAAAGGAACAGGAACACGGTTACGACTATGTGATGTCGCCGCACATCACAAAGGAGGCGCTGTATCACAAGTCCGGTCACTTGCCGTATTACGCGGACGGTATGTACGCCCCAATCGAGATTGAGGGCGAGAATTATTACCTCAAACCCATGAACTGCCCGCACCACCACATGATTTATTCGGCTCGTCCAAAGTCTTACCGCGACCTGCCCGTGCGTTACGCCGAGGCTGGCACGGTTTACCGATTCGAGCTTTCGGGTGCACTGTCTGGTCTGGCTCGAGTTCGCGGTTTTACCCAGAACGACGCGCACATTTACTGCTCGAAATCACAAGTCAAAGCCGAATTTATCAAAGTGATTGAACTGTTCAAAGAGGTCTACACCGACTTCGGCATAAGCGACTACTGGTTCAGGCTCTCCCTGCCCGACTTCGAGAACAACCCCGAAAAATTTGGCGAACCAGGACCGAACTGGGATGAAAGCATCGCCGC
>JAYTKL010000305.1:0-20237 GCA_043730305.1 Deinococcales bacterium
GCAACATTGGAATTGCTGACTTTGATGGCGTAAGCCGCGCTCGAGCCTCTGGTGAAATTACCCGTGTGAGATTTGGAAACTGTTAAATCTGGAACTCGAGTCGTGATGCTCACACTGGCAGCATCGTCGCCCGTACCGTCGCCAGGGGTCGAATCTGGGTCGGTGACACCCGAGGCGGTGACTTCGGCTTTATTGAGGATTGTTCCCGCAGCACCCACTTGCGCGGTGATGGTCAAGGTCGCGCTGGCAATCGCCATGTTACCGACCGCCCAGACGCCAGTGCCCGAATCGTAAGTGCCTTGACTTGGGGTGCTCGAGACAAAGGTCAGACCGCTCGGCAGCAAGTCTTTGACCGTGACGCCTGTTGTTAGGCTTGGTCCCGCGTTGGTCAAGGTCAGGGTGTACGTGATGTTACCGCCAATGGCTGGCGTGGCGTAGCTAACGGTTTTAAGAATGCTGAGGTCACTACTCGAGACAAAATTGGTTGGGTCGTTGGCGGTGTCATTGGCTAAATTTGCCTCGCCACCACCCGCGACAGTCGCGGTGTTGGTCAGGCTGGCAGGCACGGTCTGGGCGACGGTCACTGGTATTTGAATCACTGGGTAACTCGAGCCAACACTGAGCGAATCGCTGCGGGTACAGGTTACGGTTTGCCCTGCAACGGTACAAGTCCAACCCGTGCCACTTGCCGAGGTTGGGGTTAAACCCGTTGGCAGGGTATCCGTGACCGTCACGGTGTTGAAGGCTGGGTCAGTCAAACTTGCCGCCGTTCCAACGTTGGAAACCGTGATCGAATACACGCCACTCGAGCTTCCTCGAGCCATCGGGTCTGGAGTGTGGGTTTTGGCAATTGTTAAGTCTGGGGCATTCACGACCACGGCGGCAGTTGAGGTGTTGTTCGCTGCCACGCTGTCAATCCAGGCGGCTGGCACGGCAACGCTGGCGGTGTTTGACATTGGGTTAGGTGCGTTTGGCGCGACTGTTCCCGTGATCGTAAACACAACCTGATTGGCTGCCCCAACCCCCAGATTGACACTGGCGTTAACACTGCCCGACCCCGAAGCTGGGCAACTCGAGCTTCCAGAAGCTGCACACGTCCAAGTTGCACCCGTCAAGCCTGCTGGCAGGTTATCGGTCACGGTTGCGCCGGTGACATTGCTCAAACCATTGTTCTTGACGGTCAGCGTGTAAGTCAGGTTGCCGCGAATCACCACCGGGTTGGGGCTGGCGGTTTTAACAATCTCGAGATCGCTGCTCAGTTGCACGGTGTTGCTGGCAGTCACATTGACGGCTGGCACAATGCCTGCGCCGTCCTGATCAACGGTGGCGGTGTTGGTGATCGTGCCAGAAGAGAACTGATTGACCGTGACTTTAAACGAAATCACCGCGCTCGCCCCTGCTGGAATCACACCCGCTGTTTGCCCGCTCGAGTTGATGGTCTTGGCAGTTAAATACGGCATTGCCCCCGCAACATCGGGCACGGCTGTACCGTTCAAAGTTGTGCTACCTGCAACATACGTTGTTCCTGATGGAATACTCTCGAGGAAGGTTGCCGCGCTGGTCGGTGCAAGCCCAGTGTTAGGAACGTTGATGGTGTAGGTCAACGTGCTGTTTGGCAGCACCGCACCAGTTGGCGAGACGCTTTTGACAGGCTCGAGGCGCGGGGCATTGGTGCTGGCAGAATCGGTGGTCAAACTGCCTGCGCTCACTGGTTGTCCAGCGCAACTGACAAAGTCATACGTCCAGGTGGCTTTGTTATCGTATTTGGCAGAGGCTGGTGACGCTGGTACACTGTTGACCGTCACTTGAAACGTAACCGTCGAAACTGAACCTGCGTTGATCGTGCCAATGTTCACACCGCCGGCTGATGTTGGATCAGCCGCCGCTTGAGTCACAGTATTCACTTTAAAACTACCCGCCACAAAACTCGTACCCGCAGGAACACTGTCTTTAAAAATAACATTGGCGGCATTTGCCGTTCCAAGGGTGTTGTCCAGTTTGATCGTGTAGGTCAGCACATCACCAGGTGCGGCGTTGGCTTTGTCAACTGTTTTGACTGTGGTCGGAAATTTTGGTGCTCCGACATCAATTTGCAATCCCAAACTCGAGATTACATATTGATCGCCCGAAGTTGTGCCTTGGGCGTAAGCGGTGGTTTGTCCCGAAGTCAGGGCGCTCGAGATGTTGACGTTGGTGATGTCCCAACCTTGTCGTGCGCCGACCACATTTGCCGCGTTGGTGTGATTCACGTTACCGAAAGTTCCTGTGTTGTCCAAGGCTCCAGCATCATTGTTGATTTGGGCAAGGAAGAAATTATTAACAGGATTGTTAGCACCCGACAAGTTCACGGTTGGAGGGTTGGTGCTTCCAAATTTCATTTGGTCGCCGCCCAAACCCGAATCGCCTTCCATTGCCGACACCATTAAGCGCCCAGATTGTGTGGCGGAGGTGGGCGTACAAAAACCGTTGATGGTGGCAACCGCGCCCCCGCCAATTTCTGCGCCGACAAAAATGTTCATGTTTCTCGAGGGCAATCCGGGCAAGGAATAAATGACAGCCAGTGTCCAACCCGCGTTGTTGGCATTGTCTTCGCTGGCAATTTCGGTGGCTGGAACCGCGCCTGTAATGTACTTGCCCGATGTGGTGACAAAGCTTGTAACGTCTTGGCTGCGCACATAAAAATTAGGTCCCGCCAAGGTAGAAACCGTGGCTGCCGCAGGGGCTACCGCACGAACGACTCCGTCTGGGGTGGTGAATTTCACTGAATTGCCCAGACTGGCGCTTACATTTTGCGCACCGTAATTGTAACTTCCTCCCCAGATCAGTTCGGCATAAACGACTGTTGCGCCAGTCGGAATCACCAAATTGGCAGCCGACGAATTCTTGGTCCAATCGTTGGTTGTGCCGAAGGGAAACGCCGTGCCTGTCCCTGGCGTTGGTAAAATATCTTGCAAGGTCGTGTCGGTGGTTATGAACGTGCCAATTGATCCCGAGGTACCCTGCGCATTGATGCCGGCTGCTTTGCTGAGACCCAAAGTGTTTCCTGTGAAGGTCATTGCACCGTTTGTAATCACTGATTTTCGCAGCACATAAACAGCATCGGCGCTCGAGAATACCAACACCATCGCAAGTACAAAACCAATCCAACCAACCTGATATTTTCGCATGAAAGACTCCGAATCAATTTGAAGAGTTGCTGTGCATTTCCAAGGATTGTCTTTTCATTTAAAAGATTGGCTTGGGTTTAATTGCTACCCGCTTTGAATTTATCCGACATGATACTTAAAAATCTGACTTAAGTAAATTGTAAATTTGTGAATCCAACCGCGTTTTAGTAACTTTAGGTTCTTATGTTCGGTTCAGTTATACCCGAAATGATACCGCTTTCTACCCCCAATTTGGGGGACAAGCAAAACATCAAAAATATCGTCTACAACTCGAGTTTGACCTTCCGTATCGACTTTTACAAATGAAAGTTTAATGGTTCGGGTGCAGTTCAGGGCTAGAGTTCAGGTATTTGGATGCTCAACTGAACCTCGAGCGAGTGATTGCACAACCAAAGCGGCGTCATAAACACATCCGTCCCAAACGCGCCCAAAGCCTGGTGTCATCTGGCAGCAATGGTCAACAAACCAACCGCCCAATGCCCAGTGTGATAACCCAGCGCCATCAGGCTGCCGTCCCTGGGACGCATTCCGCCCTGGGTGGAAAGCAACACTTGCGTCCCAAGCATGTTTTCTGGTTTCCACCCCATGCCCGCGTTCTGGCTCAACCCGAACAAATCACCGCTTGGCGACTCGAGCAACATCTCATGGGTTAACGGCAATTTGCCCTGCATTCCTGGCGCTTTGGTTTTGACCCTCAGCATTTCGGGCGTGGTTTGCAGCAGTTTCTCGAGGTTGGACGTGGTGATGGTTTAAGCGTTCGAGTGAAAATTGGAATCTTCAAGACTTGACAAAAAAGCCTGCGCTCAAGTACCTTACAGTATAGCTATCTTGAACCTTAAGGAACTCATGGAAAATACCCTCAAACAAGGCACACTCGACCTCGTGCTGCTCAGCATCCTCGAGAACAACGAACTGTACGGCTTGCAAATTTTACAAGAAGTCAACACCCGCACCGAGGGCGCTTTCGACTTCAAAGAAGGCAGCCTTTACCCCGTTCTGCACCGCATGGTCAAAGCAGGTTGGGTTACCAGCAACTGGCAACCCAGCACCACCGGCGGACTCGCCCGCAAATACTACGTCCTGACCCCAAGCGGCACTGACGCCCTCGGGCGCAAACAAAAAGAATGGCGCAACTTACGCGACGCCATCGGACGCCTCGTACCATTCAAGAGCTTGCGCAACATTCAACACCTCGAGGTTATTGCATGAGCCAAATCGACAAATACATAGCGAAAGCCACCGCCGGACTACCAACCCGCGAACGCATCGACACCGCCGCCGAACTGCGCGTTCATTTAAACGCCCAAACCAAAAAACACATGCTCGAGGGTCACACCAACGAAGAAGCCGAGTTTTTAGCCGTTGACGCAATGGGCGAAGTTGCAACAGTCAACCGCCAGTTTTTAGGGCACATTTTCACCCCTCGAGTTGGCTGGGGCGTGTTGATTGCCAGCGTTATTGGCTTGGCAGGGTGGTTTGGTGGGAAGGCTTTTTTAGAAAATCAGACTTACGCTCGAGAAATTCCTGTCAATATCAAAGATTTATTGCCGAGTTTGGGTAACTATTGGTCTTTTGAATACCGTATTCCGCAAGGTACTAAATCTTACTATTTGGCTCTTAATACACCAGAATATAGTCAAAATCGATTTATATTTTCCAACATAGATTATACACATGATTACTTTATAAATAATCCTAATTCATCAGGAACATCGGATAAAGAATTATTAAAATATTTCTCTGGCGACCTAAACAAGATGATGGAACTTGCAATCCAAAAAGCAATCGTTTATACCGTCGTGTAATAAGAAATGGAATCTCACAAGAAAGTTACACACTCATTCCGTGTAAGATCAATGACAAGGATGTAGTCTTCAATTCACAACGAGTATTCCCCATTCATACCGAACTTAACAAATGGCAACCTTTGTTTGAATTAGAACCTCAAGAACGTTTTGCCAAGCAAATTGACCCGTTTAGAGACTTTAGTCAAAATCAAAGCATTGTTTTACAAGTTTATGCGAGCACTAAACTACTCATCGAAAATAGCTCACCTCGAAATGATGATGTAGGCGATCCTCCACCATTTTGGGATTCAGAATCAAATCTATTATTTAATGATTTTCAATATAATATCACAAACGGACAATCAGACCTTCATTTAAATTTACCTGAAAACACAAAAAGTTTTGAAGTTGTCGCTTCAGCCAGTGGCAAAATGTATTTCGGAAAAACATTTGACCTCAGCATACGTCCCAGTGTCAATAAAATTGACATGATTTTGTACGCAAATGATTTTTTTAGCGCAAAAAAACCGACTACTGAAGACTGTTCTTTTATTCAAAGGAATGTACGGATTGCGCTATCACCTGGAGATATTTCAATAACCCCTTGCACACCATTTTTAACAAAAGACATACCAATAAACACATACTTTGGTGCTCACATTCGACCTCAAAAAATTCCCGCAAGCATCCCACTCGAGACTTGGATACCCGTCTACGCTTTACCCGCACACCGCAAGCCCAAAGAATTCGGTTCACCACCAATAATTCGGGATGTCAACCAATGGTACATAGTTATGGTGAAATTCTCGAGCAAACGCCAGTACGACGGTAATTTACCAAAACCCGCAAAACCATTTAAGTTCAAATTAAAAGACGAATATGTTTACTCGAGTCTTGAAGTCGTGAAGTAACCAAAAAAGTATCAATTATTCCTTGAGAAACGCCTAAAGCTCCCATCTCTCCCAGGAGAGAAGGGTCGGGGATGAGAGGGAATAAGCAACGACTGATCTTGCTGAAAAGCACTTACAACTCTGGGTAATCTTTACGGTGCGTCGCATCCCAAAACACGCCCCAATCAGGCTTGCGTCCGTCAACATCTTCAAACCCGTACTCGCGCATCAGCACCCAACTCGAGAGCACCATTCCGTTAAACCGTGCTCGAGTTTCGTCGCAAGCCAGTGCCGCGATGCCGCGTCCAATAAACCTGGGGCTTTCGGATTGCGTGGCGAAGGTTTTGTCTTCGGCGTTCTGCCAAGTGTCGGCTGTAACATTCATGTGCTCGAGCATTTCTTCAGACCTTAGAAACCCTGGGGTGATGGCACACACGGTCACGCCCAAGTCGCGCAGTTCAAAGGCACAAGCTCTGGCAAGCCGGTTGATGGCGTTCTTGATAAAGTCGTAAATCAGGTTGCCTCGGTAGTAGCCGTACTCGCCGTCGCTAATCTCGAGCAGCAGGGCATTGCCAGTTTTTATCAGCAATGGCGTGGCGTATTTTGAGGTGATGAGGTGCGTGTAAATGCTGCGTTCAATCAGTTTGAAGGCTTGGGTAAGCTCGAGTTCCCAGAATTTCTGTCCCCACTGCACCAGTTTTTCGCCGCCCCAGATGTCGTTGACCAGAATGTCGAGGCGTCCCTGCTCGAGGTTGATGCGGTCACACAAGGCTTGCACTTCACTTTCGACACTGTGATCGGTGCGCACGGCAATGCCAATCCCGCCAAGGCTGCTGACGAGGGCTGCCGTCTCCTCTATCGTTTCAATTCGGTTGAGGTCTGAAGGCTTGCCGCTCGAGCTTCGACCCGAGCAGTACACGGTTGCGCCCGCCGCGCCGAGTTCCGTGGCAATGCCGCGTCCTGCGCCGCGCGTTGCCCCTGCGACCAAGGCTATTTTCCCCTCGAGTTTTTTCATGGTTTCCTCCAGAAATCAGTTCATTGCCCAGCCGTTGTCCACCACCAGATTTTGTCCTGTGATGGCTCGAGCGTCGTTTGAGGCAAAAAATAAGATTGCGTTGGCAATGTCGCTGGGTTGCACGCGGGTTTGTAAGCATTGGTTTGCCATGACCAGCGCCTCGTCTCGAGGGGTGACACTGGCGGCTTCGGATTCGGTTTGCACCGCTCCCGGCGAGATGGCGTTGACGCGAATGTTGTACTGTCCCAGTTCCCTAGCAAGTGAGCGCGTGAAGCCGACCACACCACCTTTGGAAGAAATGTAATGCGTCATGTCGGTGTGCGCACCAAGTAAAAACACGATGCTGGCAAGGTTGATGATGACGCCTGATTTTTGGTTTTTCATGAATGGCGTGACGGCTTTGCAGCACAAGAACAAACTGCGCAAGTTGATGCTGTGGGTTGTGTCCCAATCAAGAAGCGTCAGGTCATCCCAGGCAATTCTTGGAAACACCCCCGCGTTGTTCACCAATACGTCCACCCGTCCAAACTCGAGTTTTACCGTTTCGATCATGGAACTAACACTTTCGGGCTTGCTCACATCGGTTGGAATACTGATTGCGACCCCGTTTTCTGAACGAATCTCGAAGGCGACGCTCGAGCATAATTCTGGATTTAATTCTGCCAGCACGACCTTTGCACCCTCGAGCGCGAAAGCCAGGGCGGTGGCGCGTCCTATGCCTGTGCCTGCGCCTGTGACGATAACAACTAAATCTTGAAAACGTTTTAACATCTGTCACCCCTCAAGATGTGATGAATGCAGTTTACCTTCAAAGGTGCGTCAATCGAACTCTCAAGCCATTCATTTAGAATCGGTTTGTGAATCCTGAGTCTCGAGTCGTGATTGCATCCGAAGTGAATCTCCGCATCCTGTCAATTCGTGATGTGTCCGATGCGCTGGGCGCGGTTTATGGTGCAAGTGGTTTGTTACTGACCGAAACCGACCTTTCACCAGAATTCTTTGATCTGCGCACAGGAATTGCTGGGGAACTTTTTCAGAAGTTTACGAATTATCAAATTCACCTGGCAATTGTGGTGAACAAGCTCGAGGTTTACGGCGAGCGTTTTGGCGAATTGGCTTTCGAGCACCGAAATCACAAATTGATTCGTTTTTTTGATACTCTCGAAACCGCTAAATCGTGGCTGTTAAACCAAGTGAGTTAAACTTTTTTTGAAGCTCGAGTCTCAGCAAAAAATCTCGAGAGTAAAACGCTGGATTGTCTCTCGAGCACTCCAGTTCTAACCTCAATTTGGTGTGACCAGTCGGCTCGAGTGGCGTCCATCACACCACCCAATGCCCCGTTTTTGCTCGAGCTTGCCCCAAACACCACGCGCTTGACTCGTGCCTCGAGAATTGCGCCCAAACACATCAGGCACGGCTCGAGCGTCACCACCAAAGTGCATTCGGTCAAGTACGGCGTCTCGAGTTTCTGACTTGCGTAGCGGATCGCTTCGAGTTCGGCGTGCCTTGTCATGTCGGAACGCTCAAGGCTGCGATTGCGTCCAATGCCGACAACCTCTCCACTGTGCAAAATGACCGCACCAACAGGAACTTCACCCGCTTCAAAGGCTTCTTGCGCAAGTTCGAGCGCGTGTTTCATGGCGTCAATTTCCAAATCTCGAGTCACACCGATTCGCACGTCAAGAATGGGCGGCTCGAGTTCAACATAAAGCACTTCAGAACCTTGGGCGATTAGTTGAATGCTGTCACGGACTTCTCGAGGGATTTTTCTGTCAATCAAAACATCTGAAAGTTTTTGTGTTCCACCCGAAAGTCGAATTCGATCTCCTGCGGCTCGAGTTCGTTGAACAGCATCTGGAAAGCTCGAGAAATCAAAGTTTTGATCTAAATGTAGGGGCGAACCTTCTTGACCATAAAACGCACCTACGGGCATGGTCGCTTGTGTTCGCCCTGCCGTTCGTTTCGGAATCTCGAGTTTGCCATTTTGAATCACCCCAACATGATCTTTTGGCAGTGAAACTCGAGTCACGGCGGGATTCCCAAGTTTGCCGCGAATCTCTTCCAAGTGCGCGAAATCCACGTTTAAACCAGCATTCTCGAGTTGACGGCGAATTTGACGGCGTTGCAAGATTTTTGGCTCGAGTGCCAGATTCGCCCATTTTGGAATTTTTGCGGTCAATTCCTCGAGAAACGCATCTTCGTCTCGAGCCAGAACGCCGTACCGTGCGAGTGATTCGGCGGCTTTGGGATAGCGCGTCAGAAGTTTGGGCATGACCTCGAGCCTGAGCCAATTGCGGGTAAACTTCGGGTCGGTGTTGCTCGAGTCGTCATGCCAAGTCAAACTGCGTTCAAGCAGGAATTGTTCAAGTTCAAATTTGGAAATCTCGAGCATCGGGCGCAAAATCAAACCGCGACGTGCTGGGATTCCTGTCGCTCGAGCCGTACCGCGAAGGAGTTGCATCAAAACTGTTTCCGCGTTGTCTTCAAGATGATGCGCGGTCAGAATGGCGCTCGACTTTGCTTTCTTGGCAATGCGAGTTAGAAATTCGTACCTGATTTTGCGTGCGGCTTCCTCGAGACTCCAACCGCGTTTGACCGCAATTTCTGGGATGTTCACGCGCTCAGAAAAAAACTGAATCTCGAGATTTGAGCATGTTTCACGAACGAAATCCGCGTCCAAACTCGAGTCTTCTCGAATGCCGTGATCCAAATGCGCGACTGAAAACGGAACGCCAACCTCAAGCATCAAATACAGCAGAGCCATCGAATCCCGTCCGCCAGAAACCGCCAGCAGCACAGCCTCAAGCCCTATTTTTGGTTTTTGATTTGCCAATTCCTCGAGTTTGATTTTGATTTGATCGGCAAGCTTCACGCCTTGCATGATACGGTTTGTTCAAAGCCAATTTCACTTTTCAGGAGAACCCATGTCTTATATTCTTGCCCTAGACCAAGGCACAACCTCGAGCCGCGCCATCGTTTTTGGTTTGACAGGTCGTCCGGTTGCCAGCGCCCAGCGCGAATTCAAGCAGTTTTACCCGCAACCTGGTTGGGTCGAACATGACCCGCTCGAAATTCTCGAGTCGCAAATCACGGTGGCACGGCAGGCGCTCGAGCAATCGCCTGGTGAGGTGCTGGGAATTGGCATCACCAACCAACGGGAAACAGTGGTGCTCTGGGAGCGTGCCAGTGGCAAGCCAGTGCATAACGCGATTGTCTGGCAGGACAGACGCACGGCAGGTTTTTGTGATGAACTCAAAGCCCGTGGTTTTGAGCAAACCCTGATTGAAAAAACGGGTTTGCTGGTTGACCCGTACTTTTCTGGAACAAAACTGGCGTGGTTGCTCGAGCATATTCCTGGACTTCGCACCCGAGCCGAGGCTGGAGAATTGGCTTTCGGCACGGTGGATTCGTGGTTGATCTGGAATTTGACGGGCGGCAAAGTTCATGCCACCGATGTCACGAATGCCGCCAGAACGTTGATGCTGAACATTCACAGCCTCGAGTGGGATGATGAGCTTCTCGAGATTCTGAACGTCCCACGTGCCCTGCTGCCCGAAGTTCGTGCCTCGAGCGGCAGTTTTGGAAACGCTGAGATGCTGGGTGGATTACCAATTTTGGGCGTGGCGGGAGATCAACACGCGGCGTTGTTCGGGCAGGCGTGTCTCGAGCCTGGAATGGCAAAAAATACTTACGGCACAGGTTGTTTCATGCTCATGAACACTGGCGAGAAATTGATTCCCAGCCAGAATAAACTGCTGACCACACCCGCCTGGAAACTCGAGAAAACAACGTTCGCACTCGAGGGCAGCGTTTTTATTGCAGGCGCGATTGTTCAATGGTTGCGTGACGAGATGCAGTTTTTCAGTTCTGCCGCCGAAGTGGAATTGCTCGCCTCGAGCGTGAGTGACAACGCTGGTGTCTATATTGTGCCAGCCTTCGCGGGTCTGGGTGCGCCACATTGGGATGCGTATGCGCGGGGCACAATTTTGGGTTTAACCAGGGGTTCGGGCAAGGCACACATTGCACGGGCGGCGCTCGAGTCAATAGCCTATCAAACCCGTGATTTGCTGACTGCGATGCAAAAAGATTCTGGCATTCAATTAAAAGAATTGCGGGTTGACGGCGGCGCGACGCAAAACAATTTGTTAATGCAGTTTCAAGCCGACATTCTGAATGTTCCTGTGGTTCGTCCCGCCGTGACCGAAACCACGGCGCTCGGCGCGGCGTACCTGGCGGGTTTGGCGCTTGGGGTGTTTACACTCGAGGGAATCCGTCAGAATTGGGCGCTCGAGCGTCGTTTTGAACCCAGCATGAACCCCGTCCAGCGCGAAAAGTTGATTCACGGTTGGGATCGGGCGGTTGGTCGCGCAAAAGGTTGGCTCGAAGCGTGAATTGGAAATTTCAGGACAAGAATTCCTCGCCTCTCGAGAATTTAATAAAGCTCCCTTCTCCTGATAACACGCTCGAGCTTTCAGTCCTTGGCGCAACCTTTGCAAAAAAGTGAATCTATGAACCTGCTAAACCACCTTTTACACAATCTTCAATTAAAAACTGATTCGGACTCCCTCGAGTGACCTATTCATCCGACATCAAAATCTTGTTCATCACCCGTGGTGTGCGAACCTTTGCTTACGGCTCGTTGGCAGTGATTATTGCGCTGTTTTTGGCGGCTCGAGGTTTTGACGATCAGGGCATTGGGTTGTTGTTCACCCTGACCTTGGTTGGCGATGCAGTTTTGAGTTTAAGCGTCTCGAGTGTTGCGGATCGGGTTGGGCGCAAGCGTTTGTTGGTTCTCAGTTGCGCCTTGGTGGTCATGGCGGGGCTTGTATTCGCCCTGACGAGTTCTAGCATCTTGCTGGTCTTGGCGGCGATTGTGGGCACAATCAGCCCAAGCGGGGCGGAAGTTGGACCATTCTTGTCGCTCGAGCAAGCCGCTATCGCTCAGGAAGTCTCGAGCGAGGATCGCACCAAGGTTTTTGCTTGGTATCAAGTCACGGGCAGCCTGAGCAATGCGTTTGGGGCGCTGGCGGCAGGTTGGTTTGCCAAAAGTCTTCAACTTTCGGGCAGCTCAAACCTCGAGTCGTACCGTGCGATCATTTTGGTGTATGCCGCGTTGGGCGTGGTGTTGGCGGTTTTATTCTCGAGGTTGACCGCAAAAATCGAAGCTCCAAAACGTTCGGGGCAGCAAAAAACTGTGGGTTTGCACCGTTCTCGGGCGGCTGTTTTACGACTCTCGAGTTTGTTTGCGCTGGATTCGTTTGGGTCGGGGCTGGTGGTGCAAAGTTTGATCGCGTACTGGTTGCACCGTCGGTTTAATGCCGATGTGGGCGCGTTGGGCGGAATTTTCTTTTTCGTCAATATTTTCTCTGGGGTTTCGGCGCTGGCGAGCGTGCGGGTTGCCAAGCGTTTTGGGTTAATCAACACGATGGTCTGGACGCACATTCCAGCCAATATTTTGCTGATTTTGTTCCCGCTCATGCCGACCCTCGAGACGAGCGTGGCAATTTTGCTGGCGCGTTTTTTAACTTCACAAATGGATGTTCCCGCCCGAATGAGTTACACAATGGCAATCGTTGACGCCGACGAACGCAGCGCCGCCAGTGGTTTTAGCAACAATGCCAAATTGATCGGCTCGAGTTTGGGTCCGCTGATTTCAGGTTTGATTGGCTTGAACGCAATCCCGTTTATTTTGGGTGGAACGCTCAAAATTATTTATGATCTTTCCTTGTATCGGTTGTTTATTGCTGTCAAACCACCAGAAGAGAAGTGAATCCATGAATCTCGAGCAAACCCTGTCAACGTTCTGGAAGCTCAAAACGCAACACTTCGAGTTGATGTCAGATCGGGCGCACAGCGTGTGGCGTTTTGAATCTCGAGATGAAATTTTTTTTGCGCGGCTTTCCAAACCTCATATTTTTGGTGAGCGCATTTGGGGCAGTGCCGCACGGTTTTTGCGTCATGCGTTTGATTCTGGTGTGCCTGTCTGTGAAATTCTCATTTTAGACCAGAAAAACCTGATCGAATCGCTAACGGTGAATGGCGAGTTGCGTTTGGTGCAAGTCTTGCGCGGCGTTCCAGGGCAGGAACTCAACCTTGAATTGCTCGAGAATCCAAGTATTCTAGCAGCTTATGGTGAATCATTGGGGCAACTTCACGCGGCAGCAAAAACATTGGACACGACCAACCTCGAGTTTAACAAGTATTCAACCTTCTGGCAGAATGTTAAAAAGAACATTCCAGCAGGCGAACAAGGCATTCAACTCGAGTACGACATGATATCAGCTTGGCTGGCAACCCAAATTGAAACTCGAGATTTTGGACTGAATCACGGCGATTTTCGTCCTGGCAACGCGTTTTGGGACGGCGAAAAAGTTTGGTTGATTGACTTTGACGAACCCGTTTGGCATTGGTTCGCTAACGATATCGCCCGTGCCATGCTCGAGTTTAGAGGCTCACTTGAAGACCGCCACGGTAAGCTCGAGACTTTTATGGTTGGGTACAGAAAACACCATGATCTTGAATTCTCACTTCAAGATTTTGCCATGTTTTTACGCTTTAGGGTCATGCTGATGTACTTGTGGGCGCTCGAGAGCATGGGTGATTTTGAAGATGAGTACAATTTGCGAGGTCGTATTCTCGAGCCGTTCCAGTGGTGAGTTATTTGTTTTAAACTCGGGTTTGAACAGAACCATGTGCCCAAGTGGTTTGGTGTATTATCCTTCAAATGAACAGGGAGAACAGCATTTCCAGGCTTGAGCAAAGCAAATCTGAGCCTTTTGATTTCGTGATTATTGGTGGCGGTGCGACAGGTTTGGGCGCTGCCGTGGAAGCATCGGCACGTGGCTTCAAGGTCGCGTTGCTCGAGGGTCACGATTTTGCCAAAGGCACAAGTTCTCGCAGCACCAAATTGGTGCACGGAGGCGTGCGTTACCTGGCGCAGGGCAACATCGGTTTGGTGCGTGATGCACTGCGTGAACGTGGTCGGATGCGGCGCAATGCCCCGCATTTGGTGCGCGACCTCGAGTTTGTCGTGCCAGCATACTATTGGTGGGCTAGACCGTATTACGGCATCGGTTTAAAACTTTATGACGTGTTGGCAGGGAAACTGAATTTGGGCAGTTCCAAACTGATCTCTCGAGCTGCTGCGATTGAACGCATTCCAACCATTCACACGGAAGGTTTGCAGGGTGGCGTGGTTTATTTTGACGGGCAATTTGACGACACGCGCCTTGCCGTCACTTTGGCGCAAACCGCCGCCGACAAGGGGGCGACGATTGCCAATTACGTCAAAGTCGAACGTCTGCTGCACACTTCAGACCGCGTGACGGGCGTGGTCGTGCGTGACCTCGAGACAGACCGTGAGATTGAAGTTCACGGAAAAGCCGTCATTAATGCCACAGGCGTCTGGGCGGACAGTGTGCGCAAAATGGATGATCCCGACGCGAAAAACGCGGTTTCGCCGTCGCAAGGAGTCCATTTGGTGCTCCCCAGGGAATTCTTGCCCGGCACGACCGCGCTGATGGTTCCGCGCACCGATGACGGACGGGTCTTGTTTGTTGTGCCCTGGCACGGCAAGGCCATCGTCGGAACAACCGATACCGCCGTACCAAGCGCCGAATACGAACCCAAGCCACTCGAGGAAGAGATTGCCTTTTTGCTCGAGCACACGGGGCGTTATTTGAATCGCACGCCAAAACGCGAGGAGGTGCTGGCGGTCTATGCGGGTTTACGCCCCTTGGTCAAAAGCGAGGGCGCTGATTCGACGGCGGCACTGTCCAGGGATCACACGATTCTGGTTTCGCGCACGGGCTTATTAACAATTGTTGGCGGCAAATGGACGACCTACCGCAAAATGGGTGAGGATGTCATCAACCGTGCCAGCGTGGTGGCGAATCTCGAGGTCAAAGAATCGCCCACGCCTGAAATGCGGCTTCATGCCGCCCCAGACTTTAAAGACGCCGCAGCTTTTGAACCAGGCTCATCGGCGGAGGCTTTGAGCATGTACGGTCTGGAAGCCGATCAAGTGCGTGCCCTGGCAACCGAGAACCCTGCGCTGGCAGCCCCGATTCATGCCGATTTGCCGTACATCAAAGCCGAAGTTGTCTGGGCGGTACGCCATGAAATGGCTCGGACACTCGAGGATGTGCTGTCCAGGCGCACCCGAAGCCTGACCTTGAACGCTCGAGCCGCCCTCGAAGCCGCGCCCGAGGTGGCAAGGCTGATGGCGGTCGAATTGACTCGGGGCGCAGCGTGGGAAGAGGAACAACTCGAGAAATTCAGGGTTCGGGTGGCTGAAAGCGTCCTGACTTAGACGCTTTCATCAATGGTTTTGCTGCCATGCGGCGATTGAACCCCCAGAATCGAAAAATCCTTTTAGAATTGAGCCAACACCAATGCTGGTTATTTGCGTGTGAAGTACAATAGCGGTTAAACTCGAGACTAAGAGTTCCATTGCAAAAATCGTAGAAACTGTATTTCAAGAGGTCAAACAACCAAACATGCAAATTCGTAAGGCAACAAAACAAGACATTCCTGGAATCGCCCGCGTCTATCAATTGTGTTGGCGTGAACAATACGGCGCTTTTGTCCCCAGCGACATTTTTGAATCCCTAGCGATAGGTCAAGATGCACGCTGGGAAAACATTCTTGACGCCTCGACGTACGGCGATGAGGTGGCTTTTGTCGCCGAAGAGAACAGCGAAATCATTGGTTATGCCAGCGGCGGTCCAGAATGGGGCGGGCATCCGTCCATCGAAGCCGAGTTGTACTCGTTGTACGTCATGAACGGACACCAGGGCAAGGGCTTGGGCAAACGTTTGTTGCAATCGGTGGCAGCCGCGCTGCAAAGCATGAGCATGAACTCGATGTTGGTGCATTTGCGCTCTGGCAACCCGACACCAAGGGTTTATAACGCGCTGGGCGCAGAATACTTGGGCACGCAAGCCATCAGCGTTGACGGTGTGACCATTCAAGAAATGACTTACGGCTGGAAAGACCTTAAAAAATTAACTGAATCCAGCGAAAAAAACTAAAACTCACACGCTTATCTCGAGCCAAACTCATCAAATGCCGTAAACTGAACAAGATGCGACTCAGCCTGTCTTTACTGGTACTTTCGGGTTTTGCCCTTGTGGCTTGCAACAACAACAATGCAGCCACGGGCGAAACCGTGCGGTTTTTAACCACGGGTTTGAACCCAATGTTTGTCGGCGAGCCGTTCTCTCAAGACATTCAAGTCACGTCTGGCACACGCCCATTCAGTTTGCGGGTGGTTCGCGGCGCATTGCCGACGGGCTTGAGTATCCCCAAAGGTTCACGTCAAATCGTGGGGACACCCACCGAAGAAAAAACCTTTGAATTTACCCTCGAGGTGAACGACGCGAACTTATCCAACAAAGTCCAAGATTTTAAAGTCACCGTCGCCAAAATTCCGCCAGCCGTTCTGGTTTGGAAAGCCCCTCCAACGGCAGTGACCGGTGAGATCAAAATTCCTTTTGTATTGCAATACGCCAAAAAAGTAAAAAGTTTTCAAGCTCGAGTGTCTGTGGCTAACGGCGTTAAATTCGTCAAACTTGAAGGCGCGGTAGGCAAACCCATTTTCATCTCGATTATCAAAGACAACGTGTTGCGAATTGACGGAGCGCTGCTTGAGACGATCACAACAAACCGTGAAATCACCGTTTTTTACCTGACGCTCGAAGCGCCAAAAGATTTTAAATTCGTTGGAAACATTGGTTACGACTTACGGGCGGCTGGAAAACGACTGTCTTCTGGTGTGCTCGAGGTTGCAAAACCTGCCACAACACCAACAACACCGACCAGCCCGACAACACCTCCAACGACACCAACTGCTCCAACGACACCACCAACCACGCCACCAGTCACGCCACCAGCAGGGGGAACAAGATGAAACCTCGAGTTGCCGCCCTTGCGCTAATCTTCATTTTCGGTACGGCACTCGCCACGACCTACACCAAACTCAGTCTCGAGCAACAGGTTGAAAAAGCCGATGTGATCGTCCGCGCCAGCATCAAACAAAAAACCCAGGAAACCCGAGTCGGAAAAATCTGGACTGTTTATACCCTCAATGTTGTCAAATTTTACAAGGGAAGCAGCGAAACCTTCAAAGACTCGAGTTTTGCCGTGTTTGACTCCGAAAAACTCAAACTCGAGGGTGCACCCAAATTTAATGAAAATGACGACCTGTTCTTGCTGCTGTACGCCAAAACCTATGACAGTCCAATCGTAGGCTTCAGGCAGGGCGCGTACAAGATTCTTGAGGGTGAAAAAGTGGTTAATTTGGACAACAAACCCGTCATGATTGACACGGACGGCAAACCCGCCGAAGCCACCACCGACACCTTCAGCAAACAACTCGAAACCCTAACTGGGGGCGCAAAATGAAAGCCTCGAGCGTCGGCGTATTGATTCTGATGGGTTCGCTTGCCATAGCCGCGCCAGTAACTTACTGGGTTGCCACCAGTGACGGCACACCAGCCGAGTTTGTCAAACAAGTGGACACCGCTTTTAACGCCTGGAAAGCCGTCCCAGCCACAACTTTAAAGCTCGAGAAAAACAAAGACTCGAGTTTGCAATTTGCCTGGAATGTGGTTGCGGAAGACGTGCCAATCAACCCCGACGCGATCACACGCACCATTCAAACCACCAGCGAAGATGGTAAAACCACCAGCACCATTGTCAACGTCAACCCAGACCAAACTGAAAACCTCGAGAGTGGTTTGCTGGTCGAAGCTGGATTGCGCCTGGGCGTACAACTCGAGCCGAGCATCGAGGGTAAACGCAGCGTTGGTGAAGTCGAAGCCACGGCACTGCGATCTAAATTTGGACAAACTGGGGACTTAAACGGCGACCAAAAAGTCAATTTGGACGACCTCGAGATTCTTGCCAGCAATTACGGCAAGAAAGGTTTACCCAGCGTCAACTTGAACGGCGATTTTAATGGCGACGGCGTTGTTGATGATAGCGACCTCGAGATCATGAAAGCGACCTACAGTTTTGAAATCACACCCGAAAAAAGTTTGACACCAGAAAATCCAACAACTCCAACACCACCAAGCGACCCGAGCACGCCACCAATCACGCCGACAACACCCACCGAACCAGTCACACCGCCAGTCACCGATCCGGTCACGCCGCCACCACTCGACCCAACAACACCGACAGACCCAAGCACCCCGCCAACAGACCCCACAACACCGCCACCCGCAAAACCTTAACCTCGAGCCAGCGCCCAATACGGTTCGACACCCTCTACAAAAGAATCAGGTGCATCCCCCCTGGCGGCACGAACGAAGCCAGCCAAGGCAATCATTGCGCCGTTATCGGTGTTCAAGCCCTGAGGCGGGAACAAGACTCGCCACGATTCTCGAGCTGCTAGCACCTGAAACCGTTCACGCAACGCCTGATTTGCCGCGACGCCTCCAGAAACCACAATCGTACTGCGCCCCAAATGTTTCGCCGCTCGAGCTGTGGTTGTCACCAAACTCTCAACAACCACGCGCTGAAAACTGGCAGCGATGTCATTTACGCTGGCGGTCACTTCACCTTGCGCTCGAGCTGCCACCGCCAAACGCGCCGCGTTCTTGATGCCCGAGTACGAGAAATCAAAACCCTTCTGACCCTGCATGGGTACAGAAAACGGATAGCCTCGAGCATCCCCAAGTTTTGCCGCATTGGAAATAGCTGGACCACCAGGAAAACCAAGCTCGAGCAGCCGCGCCACCTTGTCAAACGCCTCACCCGCCGCGTCGTCCTTGGTCGCACCAACCAGCACGTACTCTCCCAGCTTTGGCACGTCAAACAAATGCGTGTGACCGCCCGAAACCACCAGCGCCAAAAACGGCGGCTCGAGTTGCGGGTCACTCGCCAAAGACGCCTGAATATGCCCCTCGAGATGGTGCATAGCGTAAAAAGGTTTTTGCAACGCAAACGCCAAAGCCCTAGCATACGTAAAACCAACCAGCAATGAACCCGCCAAACCCGGACCCCGCGTTGCCGCGATCACATCCACATCCTCGAGTTTGATTTTTGCCTCAGAAAGGGCAAGCTCGAGCACCCGATCAATCGCCGTCAAATGCTCTCGAGACGCGATTTCGGGCATGACCCCACCAAAAGCGAAATGCGAGATTTGCGACGCAATGATGTTGGAGATGACGGTGTTAGCTCGAGACACCCCGATGGCGGTGTCGTCGCAACTGGTATCGATTCCGAGAACGAGCATGAAAGCAGTGTAACTCGAGAAGCAAAATAGAAAAACCCCCGCTTTCGCGGGGGCTGAATTGCAGGTTTCTAAATTGAGGCTTAGAACTTGAGGCTGTACTTGATGCCGAATTCTTGACCCCAAACATTTGGCGTACCAGCAAAATTGAGATTCAAGTACGAGAAAATACCGTAGTTGAAGACCAAACCGTAGTACGAGAATTGGAATGCAAGACCAGAAATAGTGTATGAGCTAGCACCATCAGATCCAAAGCTACCAAGACCCTTAGGGCTTGAAAAGCTTGGTCCAAAGTTTTTACCATTGCGGTTCGTGTCGAGACGGCTACCAAATTCGGCTGTGAAGCTCGAGTTTGGCAACAAGAACGATGACCATTTCAAGGAAACAGAGAACAAGCCTGTACCTGATTTAACGCCTGCACGATCCGTGTTGTCCAATGCAGCATTCACTGCCAAGGTCGAGCCGAACAAGAATGGTGTGCTTGCAGTGACACCGAAACCAGTATCTGTTGCAGCAGCACCAGTTTGAGTCTCGAACCAACCTTTTGGTTTGATCTTGATATCGCCAAAGGCAATGTCAAGTTCGCCATAAACGTAAAGATCACTGGCTGGAGCTGGGAGTGAACCCGTGCGGCTTTGATAACCTGCTGCCAAGTTAACCAAGCTGAACAATGAGCCTTTAATGTCAACACCAAAACCAGAACCGTTGACCGTGCCAGCAGTTTCAGAGTAACTGAGGAAATATGGGCTGATGGTGAAACCAACAACAGTCAAACCGGCTTTGACCCCAAAGGCTTGACGTGCAGTTGCACCAGCAGATGGGGTTTTAACCCCAAAAGTGCCTAGCAAGCCGATAGCATCTGGTCCTTCTGGCAATGCCGTACCTGCCGAAACACGTGACATGGTGTCAAAGAAAGCATCCAAGCTCAAGAAACCGAACAAGCTTGCAACGCCAACTTGTACACCAAAGCCTGTTTGGTTTGGCTTGAACGGACCAGTAGCGTTACCAATACCAGCATCGGCGTTAAAGCCAGCCGTAACGGTACGGGCATTCAATTTGATCGAGAACGGATCAAATGCCAAGCCAGCTTTAACGTAAGTGGCAACTTGTCCTTTAATTGGACCGTCTAAACCAACGTTA
>JAYTKL010000306.1:0-12466 GCA_043730305.1 Deinococcales bacterium
ACGCCAACCACCGCGCCAGCGCCGGCAATAATCTCGAGTGCCCGGTCTGGGTCTGCGGTTTCTAAAAGTTGCACGCCAACAACGGTTTTGAAGGCTTCAAGTTCGTTCGTGTCTACCCCTGGTTGAAACGAGAGTGCGATCACGCGTTTGCCGTTTTGAATCAATGCTCGAGCCAGTTGAGCCAGTCTTAAAGTTGCGCCTGGTTGACCACCGCGCGGCGCGAGCACGACTGTATTTGCATCTCGAGTGACTGCTTTGGCTTCGAGCAAAAGCGCTGGATCGCCACCAAGTTGGGTCGGAATGCCCAACCGCTCGAGGTAAGCTTGCGAGGTTTTTTCGCGCACGATGGCGTTGATGCCTTTTAAGGCGCTGGCGACACTTTTTTCACCGTTTTCGGAGAGCGGTCCGATGCTCTGGTTGAAAATAGCGACTTTTTTACCCAAAAACCTGGCAATGCGGATGATGGTCAGGTAATACGTTAAAGTTCTGGCGCTGGTTTTGTCTTGCAGCAACCCACCGCCTCCAGAAAGCAGGGCGTCTGCGCTCCACAAGGCACTTAAGAGCTTTAGCGGCTGCATTCTGGCTGCTGACTTCACACCGTATTTTTGGGCGGTATCGTCGGGCGTTTGAGACAAAACGATTGGCGTGTGTCCAAGGCGTTTGAGTTCTCGGGTGATGGCAAGCAAAATGGCTTCGTCGCCCGTGTTGGCAAAACCGTAATACCCAGACAATACGACTTTCATCAGGCTGCGCCCTTTGGACGCTTCCGACGGCGTTTGCGCCGGTCAAAACCCTTGGCTTGACTCGAGGTTTCAGCCACAGATTTTGATTCTGCCTCAACTTCAACCTCAGGCGTTTCTGGGAACAAACGCTCGAGCGCGTCGGGGTCGCTCAGCACCTCGAGCATGGTCGCGCCGTACCGTTTCAAGCGCTCTGGTCCAATGCCTTTGACTTCACCCAATGCTTCCAGGGTAATGGGGTTGGCTTTGGCAATGTTGGCGAGAATCGCGTTGGAGGCAATCATAAAACCGCTCAACTCGAGTTTTTCGGCTGCCAAATTGCGCCAATCGCGCAAACGGGCAAACAATCTGAGATCAATGGCGTTCATGCCTTTCACCAGTGACTCGAGCGCGGGGTCAAACGTTCTGGCTTGACCTTCGGGTTCGTCGGGTTCAATAATTTCGGGTTCTGGTTCGGGATCGGGGGTAAACGGTGCAATTGCCTCGAGCATCTTTTCTAAATCGCGCCACAAATCCCTGGCATCTTCCAAACCCACCGCAAAGCGCAAAATGCGCGGGTCGGGTTCTAAACCGTGCGCCTCCAAAGCGCGGTGGCTCGAGTTTGAAGGCTGGCAGACGTTCGAGAGTCCGTCGCCAACAAATTCGGAACGCTCGAAGACTTTCAGGCTTTCCAACGCGGCTCGAGCGGCTTCGACGCTGTGAAAACGCAAACTGAACACGCCACCAGGCAATTCGCGCCCGTCACGGGATAATAATTGCGTTTCGCTGACATCCGACGCCGCAGGCACAAGCAATTCCCGCACGCCAGGATTTGCCCCGATTTTTTCGAGCAACTCGAGGGCGCTTTTGTTCATGCGCTCAAAGCGCACAGCCAGCCCACGCAAACCACGCAGCGCCTGAGCGCACACCTGGGCGGGCGCTCGAGTGCCAATCAGTTCGCGGTTGTTGCGAACACGTTCAAAAATGGCGTCGTTGCGTCCGACCACCAAACCCAAACTGAGGGTCGAATCACCAACCAGCATCGCCACGCTCGAGTAGACAACCACATCGGCGGCAAATTCTAGCGGGCGGCAACTGTAAGTGGTTGCCAAAGAATTCTCGACAATGACAATTGCCCCAGCCGTGTGTGCCAAACTTGCAATCCTCGAGAGGTCGGGCACGCCCAGACTGGCACTGGAGAGCGCCTCGATAAAAACTGCGCTCGCGCCCTCAAAATTGATGATTTCAGGCTCGAGCAAATCACAAAATTCGACGGTGATGCCAAATTCGGGCAGCATTGCCAGGGCGCGAAATGCCGCGCCAGACACCTCGTTGGAGGCGATCACCCGGTCTAGAGGTCGAAGAAGCCGCGCCACGGCATCAAGTGCCGCGCGTCCAGAAGCAAACGCCAAACCCCAAGCTTTAGCAGACCCTAAACCCGCACCCTCGAGTGCCGAGATTCGCGCTTCTAACTGCGCGGCGGGACTTGAGAATTCTGCTCCAGCGTGGGTGGCGAGGGTGTCAAACCGTAAAACCTCATCCATGCGCTCGGTATCATACTAGAAAATAGCGCTGGTACAAGGGGCAAGCCGCGTCAAAAACCAATTAAATCACCAAAAACCATGTCTTTGACAGCATATCAGTCTCGAGTGTGAACTAGATCACACAAGCAAAGCTCGAATTTTAAACTCACCTACAGAAGCAATTTCGCGGTAAACTGAACTCGCTTCACAGCAAATTCAAGTCAGGACTCCAGGGAGATGTCTATGAAATTCTCAAAAATATTGGGCGCGGGTTTGGTGTTCACTACAGGAATTGCGGCATTGTCGCTGTTCACCGTCGGGGCGCAAGAAAAAAAGAATCTCGAGTTTGTCACCACCAACCTTCAATCTTTTGCTGACTTTTTCAACCCACTGGTTGAAAAGTACAACAAAGCCAACCCCGCGCAAAACCTCAAATGGACAGACCTTCCACAAGCCTCGATTCAACCCAGGGTTTTGGCTGGCGTCGCGGCGGGCAACCCACCTGATGCCATTCAAATGAACTCGAGTCAGGTGCTCGAGCTTGCACAGCAGGGCGCGTTGTTGCCACTGAACAATTTGCTTTCCAAAGAACAACTGGCAATTTATCAAAAGCAAGCCCTTGCCGCGTTCAGTTTTGACGGCAAGGTGTACGCCTTGCCCGATTACGCCTCGCCAAGGGTGGTGCTGTTCAACACCGATATTCTGAAAAAAGCTGGTCTGGACGGTCAACAATTGCCGCGTACAATGGGCGACATTATCGCCTGGGCAAAAATCATCAAAGACAAAACTGGTCTGTACGGTTTTTCACCGCTCATTGCCAACGTGGATTTTTTAAAAACCTTCCAAGAACAAGGCTTGCCGCTTTTCTCTGATGACCGCAAAAAAGCCGTCTTCAACAGCCCAGCCCACGTGGCAATGCTGCAACAGTACGTTGATTTGCGCAAAAAAGATTACTTCGCCGAAGACGCCATCCGCAAAGGCTTCACCGCCGGTTACGAGTTGTACAGCGCCGGAAAACTGGGCATTGCCATCATGGGACCAACCTTCGTGCCAAGACTGCAAAAAGACAACGAAGCCGTTTACAAGGTTTCAGTGGTCGCGCCGCACCCCGTCAGCGCCGCGCAGGTGGCTCAAGCCAGCACCTTCGCTTACAGCGTACCAAAAGGTGTGAATGACCCCAAAGCCGCCGCGCAACTGGCATTCTGGTTGACCAACGACGAACAACAACTCGCCTTTTCCAAACGTGCCGGAACAACCTTCCCAACCACCATCAAAGCATCTCGAGACAAATTCTTTAACACGGCTGGCGACAGCCTGATTGACAAATCTCGAGCCGCCGCCGCCAAAACCATGAAGATTGCCAAAGAACTTTCGGTCTTCGTGCCAAACGCTTCAGTTTTGAACAAAGCTTTCAAAGACAACATTGAAGCCGCCCTGTTCGGGCAAAAAACCGCCAAAGCTGCCCTGGACGAAATTGTGAAAATCTGGAACGCCAACCTTTAGAGTCTTTTGGAAACGTGTGCGGAATCCTGGGATTCCGCACACGTTTTTTTAAACTCATCACTTGAAGAATGCCTTCATTCACAAGGTTTTCTCGAGATTTTAGAATAAAAGACTTGCGGTAAAGTATCATCAAGCATGAAAAACTTCTGGCGCAATTTGGTGTTGCTTGGCGGAATCACGGTTCTGTTCTCGAGTTGCGGATTTTTGTTGCTGCTCAGTTTGATCTTTTACCAACCGCGTGGCTGTTGGGATATTTGCGTTAGACCTTACCCTCAACCAGCACCCGAAAGCATCAATTTCAACACCGACGAACGAATCCTGCGTGGTGCTTGGCGGTCTTTGATTCCTGGGAACAACGAGTTTGAACCTGGAAAACAGGTGAGTTTGATGCTCGAGGCAACGTATGGGGACACGACTTCGTATACTGTTAAGGGAACGTTTCAAGTTGTTGGTGAAGCCGCTTTGACTCTTCAAGGTTCGGTCAAAGGCGGAGATACCCAAGCCTTCACCAAAAGCACTAACCGTAATCAACCAGCCCCTCCAAAAGCATTTGCAGAACTTTTACTCTCGAGCGCCGTTGGACAACCCGCAACGCAAGTCCTGATCTTGTGTCCTTACACTTACCAAGGCACGGACAACCAATGGCAGTACACTGGCACACTCGAGCCTGTCAGTGCAAACCGAGTACCGTTTGAAAATTGTTATGGCAGCAGTTCGAGCAGTAAACGGGTGGTTGTGGGACGTAAACCAGCCGCAGTGCCGTAAAACTCGAGAAAAGCTCATTTGTGATTTTGCACACTTGCATTGGTAATACTGTGGTGCTACCATACGCTCAGTCAGGCGGCACAGCCCAGAGTTGTGCCGCCTGCACAATTGTTGAACTACTGCACATATTGACTGCGTTTTTTGAGTGCTTCACGAACAACTCTCCAAATTTGCTGTCGCAGTGAAATTGGACCACCACAATTCATAATAATGTATTCAATGACGAGCGGTATCGTTTTTTCGACTTGATCTACAATTTGTGATCGGTCATTCGCAAGTTGTTTTCGGCAAATTGTTGAAACCCAAGTTTGCAGCCGTGCATCTGTTGGCTTAGGCGTTTTAACTTTATTGACTTGCAAAGCTTCTGCACGACGCAAAACATAGGCGTGAATATCAACAATTTGCAGTCCTGACCACTTTCTGCTGTCTTCAAATTCAACACTTTTTACATGGGCTAAAATTTCATTTTCGTGAAAATCTTTTAACAATGTACTTAAACGAAATCCGCGTTGATCTTCTTCATCGTCACAAATAATTTCTGCTTGCCAACCTCGAGTTGCCAATTCATTTTCAATATGAAACAACAGATTTGGAAACAACCACGTAAAAGCCCGTGTTTCGAGATCACGCATTTTCTTGTACATTTCAGGCAGTTCAAGGGGTTCAGGAAGGTCAAGATTCCAAGCGCCCCTCAGCATTTCATCCAGATACATGTATGTATTTGTGTTAAGCGCCACCTTACTCAGGTGTGGCAGTCCTTTTATAACAATCAATGGAAGATCAAATTGAGCCTGAATTAAAAGCGCTTTTTCCAACCAGTCAGAATGTCTCTTCCAGTAATCTTTATCGTTTTCAGGAACGCTGTTCTTGCCACGTTTATAATACTTTTCGTACTCATCTTGGCTCTGATACAGGCTTTCGGCATGAAGCTCTGGCAGCCAATCAGGGTCATCTTTGTGTTTTTGTGCCCCGTAATAATCTCGAATCTCGTTTTTAATCTCGAGCCGTAGTTCGTTCCAAGCTTCCTCAAGTGCCGCTTCGCATTCGGTTGGGACGATAAGAGCCGCAAGATAAAAGACTTCATCTTTTACGGAATATGACTCGTCAACATAAACTCGTGCGTCCAATGCCATTCGCAAAACTCTAACATGGGTTCAGTAAATCCTGAACGCCAAAATAAAATTCTGGAGGAATTTTTTACTTTCCAGGAGTCCAAACTTGCGGCGCTTTGTCCCGCTCGAGTTTGATAAATTGATTTGCGTTCACATCCATCCAATCGCTGGTTGCACCGTCATTCCATTGCACGCGCAGTTTGGTTTGCTGAAACATCCCAATACCAAAGTGAATCCAGCCCAGGCTGCCACTGGCATGACCGCCACCAATCGTAATTTCACGGCGAATCGTGCGCGTGCCAACTTGCACTTCGACCCATGAACCAATTCCGTCACGGTTTGCGCCTGGTTGTTGCAATTTAAGCTCGAGCCAATGGTTTTTTGGGTCGCTGCCTGTGTTACGCCATATTTGGGCTTTGTCGTGGCGGTTGACCACCAGAATATCCAATTGTCCATCCAAGTTGAAATCGACCAGCGCCGCCCCTCGAGCCGCTTTAAAACTTGCCACACCCGCCTTATCTCCAGCCTCGAGGAACGTGCTGTCTGGTTTTTGCAACAGGAGGTTGTTTGGGTCTTTGTCGGCAAAGTCTGGCATTTTTGCCACGTTGCCCTTGGCAATGAACAAGTCGGCATAAGAGTCGTTGTTGACATCTTCAAATTGCGCGTGCCAACCCGTTGACGGGTGAACGTCGCCGCCAGTGTACGGTCGGTGCGCAGTCACACCCAGTTTGAAAGCAGCATCGCCGTAAGTCGGTTTGGCGGCGCCAGCCGAGAGCATTTGCAGTTTGGAATCTGCCATGCTGGTCATAAAATAATCTGGGAATCCGTCACCGTTCAGGTCGTAACTGGCAATGCCCATGCCCCAAATCACCAATTTCTTCCAACCGTCGGCTTCGGTGTACAGCGTCGGGGGTTTTCCAGGCTCGAGCTTCCAGAGTTGTTCCTGACCGCCTTTGTAATACTCGCGGTCATTGGAAACCCGCAAGCTTGGCGTTCCTGAGCGATTCCAGTCGGTGAACAACATGCTTAACGAACAGTAACTTGGTTTTAAGGCTTGCGGTGCGCCGTATTTACCATTCACACCACGGTAGAGCATGTTGCTGGTGCAAGAACCCCAAGGCGAATCGGATTTGCTGCGGTCAATGTAACTGCCAACCGCCAGCGTAGGCAAACTCGAGTTCTTTTCCCAGGTTGCAGCGAACGAGGTGTGCCAGGCGTCGCCGCCGTCAAAAGCCCATTTTTCGTTGGCACGTTCAAACCCGCAATTGCCCAAACCGCGATACAAAACGTTCTCGCCAACCCGCAAAACCATCAGATCCGTGATACCGTCCGCGTCAACGTCGAGTGGGTAAGCGCCCGTGACATTTTTAAGCTCGAGGTTTGATTTTTGGGTTTTGAACGTTAACGCACCGCCAACGCTCGAGGTGTTGCGGTGAAGCACGGCTTTGTTCGTGCCACCCGCCAAGAACACGTCTGGCAGTCCGTCGCTGCTGCAATCAAAAGTTGCCACGCCACCGCCAACCATGTACTCCCAGTCACCGTTGTAGACGCTCGAGATGCCTGATTTGGCTTCTTCAAAGTATTTGGGAGTGCTTGGGCTGGCTTCATCTTGGGCGGTGGCGAACAAACCACTGATGAGCAAGAACAGGAAACCAAAACCGTATTTTTTATTAGAAAGCATGGGGGAATTATAGGCTCGAGTTTCAAGATTTCAAACTCAAGGATTAGGTTTCAAAAACTTCACCAAATAATGCTCTTAAGCCAAGTCGCACAGGCTCGAGTTCGGATGCAGAAAATCTTCCGTGAGCCCCTGTTATTCGTCCAACATCTACGGCTTGCAACTGGTCAAGCAACACTGTTCCAGGAAGTTTCAAATCTGCCGTACCTGCATGGACAGCCACCCGCATCAATCCAGGCTCGAGTATTGTGCTGGTAATCGGGCAAATGATGTACTGCGGAAAATTGGTTCGTTGATGCTGCCTACAGCGGTTTTCATATCCGTTGACGCGCTTCTTGACCCTTACGGCAGCACCTGACGGGCTTGGGTCGCTTCGCGCTCTCACTCCTATGAAAACCGCTGTCTGTTGCCACTCCCTTTGGTCGCCAATGTCTGACGCTTCGCGTCAAACATTGTGCAAGGTGCTGTAGGATCACCAATCACCAAACACGGTCGTAAACCCGTCTGCTCGTGTCCAACTGGTTTGCGTTGGGGAAGGCGAATCTCGAGCACCTGCCCAAAAAGTGATTTTTGAATCACTCGATGACCAAGCCTTGACCAGCAACAAATCGAGCCTTGCGAACCGCACTTCGGTTCGTTTCCAGCCAGTGCTGATGTGCTGTTTGGTCAGGTTCGAGTTCTGCTAAATAATCTGAAAGTGCTGAAACTCGCCCTAGTTCGAGTTCACTTAACTCAGTTTGCTCAAGAGCGGCGAGCCACTCAGCAGCCAGTGCGTCTTGTTGGCTTTCAGATAAATGCTGTGCTTGTGAAAACACGCGCTCGAGAAGTTTGGTCATGAAAAAAGTTTAGCGCTAGGACAAACGGAAGTCTAGCCAAACAAGTTACACTCAATGTCATGATCGCAGCGCTGGACATTGGTGGTACAAAAATTTCAATTGCGCTTCTGGACGGCGCGAAGATTCTCGAGCGCTCTGAGGTTCGCACGCCAGAACCTGCCACGCCTGAAGAGGTTTCGAGCGCCGTAATCCGTTTACTCGAGCCGTTTAAAACTCGAGTCTCGAGGTTGGGTGTGGCGGCAACGGGGCGGGTGGCGAATGGTCGGGTGACGGCGCTCAATTCCAAAACCCTAACGGGTTGGACTGACTTTGATTTGCAAACCACGCTCGAGAATGCCTTAAACCTCGAGACGGTTGTCTTAAACGATGCCGATGCTGCGGCTTGGGGCGAGGCGGCGTTTGGGGCTGGATTTGGCGTGCACGATTTTGTCTTTATGACGATTTCGACGGGTGTTGGCGGTGGTTTGATTCTGAATTCAAGGTTGCACACCACACCGTTTGGTTTGCAAGCCGATCTGGGGTTTACGCTGGTCAACGGCGTTCCGCTCGAGTTTGTGGCTTCGGGCAAAGCGCTGGATGCTTACGCGGTTTCCAGGGGGTGGTCTGATGCCAGGGATGTGATTGCGAATGCGGCAAACGATACTGACGCAAACGCGAAACTCGAGGAGAGCGCGGGGTTGATCGCGGCAAAACTGGCGGATTTGCGGGTGACGCTTGGGATTACCAGGGCTGTGATTGGTGGCGGTTTGGGACTCGCCCCAGGGTATCTCGAGCGCCTCAAAACCAACCTCGAGAAACTGGGCAGCTTGTACCACCTCGAGCTTGTGCCTGCGGCGTTGGGGGTTGATGCGGGTTTGATTGGCGCGGCGGATTGGACGCGACAAAATTTAGGGGATGGTCTGAGACCATCCCCTACACCATCCCCTACGGAAAAGGTCACGCCATGACTTGGGAATCGAACCTCGAGCGGATCGGTGGGCAACTGGTGTCTCATGCCGTAAAATTCGCCAGGGATTTACGCGCGGCTGGCGTGAGAGTCACAGCGTCGCAAACCCAGACGTTTGCCCAGGCGTTAACCGTGATTTCGGTCATGGACGCTCGAGCTTTTAAAGACACCGCCCAAGCGTGTTTGGTCACGCGCCGCGAGGATTTGGCTCGGTTTGAAGAGGTCTTCAAAAAATTTTGGGTTGACCTTGGCATGGGCGGAATTCCTGAAGAATTGCTCAACCGTGTGGGCATACCACCAAAACGCAACCAATCGCGTCCCGCCGAGGTGCGGGAAACAAAAGACGAAAAACGCCAGGAAAATTTAAACGCCAAACCCGAAAAGCTTTCCGACCGGGCGTTCACCTACTCGAGCGAAGAGGTTTTGAAGAACAAGCGTTTTGATCACATGAACGAACTCGAGCTGCTTTCGGCGCGGCGGGTGATGCAGGGTTTTCAATGGCAGGTCGGAATGCGGCGCACGCGGCGTTTTAAGGCGTCCAGTCGCGGGGAAAAACTTGATTGGCGCGGCAGCTTGCGGACTTCGTTCAAAACGGGCGGCGAATGGCTCAAGCTCGAGTGGAAAGAACCCAAGTCCAAACCCAGACCGTTGATTGTGATTGCCGACGTTTCGGGTTCGATGGAACGTTATGCACGAATGTTGCTGCATTTTTTACATGTGGTCACCCAAGTTGCCATTCGCGGGGAAAAACGCAAGGTCGAAACCTTTGTTTTTGGCACTCGCCTCTCGAGAATCACCAAGTTGCTCGAGTCTCGAGATGTGGACACGGCGGTTGATGATGTGGGCAAGACCGTGCACGATTGGTCGGGTGGCACGCGAATTGGTGAGAGCCTGAACGCCTTCAATCGGGTTTGGGCGAAGCGCGTGCTTGGGCGTGGTGCGGTGGTCTTGATTATTTCCGATGGTTGGGAACAGGGCGACCCCGAGTTGCTTGGACAGCAAATGGAGCGCCTGCAAAAAACCTGTCATCGGTTGATCTGGCTTAACCCATTGATTGCCACGCAGGGTTTTGCCCCAGAAACCAGGGGCTTAAAAGCGGCTCTACCGTTCGTGGACGATTTTTTGCCCGTCCATAACCTCTCGAGCTTGGAAAGTTTAGCAAGGCATCTCGAGAGCCTGCCAGCCAGACGTTCCGCACGGCGCAGTGGGTTTAAAAATTAATCTCGAGTTTGTAACGACCACTGTTGCCCTGCTGATCGAGTTTGAAATCGAAGCGCTCGTTGGGGCGTTGGTATCTGGCTTCGACTTTGGTTGCTGAACCTTTAACGTTCAGTTTTGACCGCAACCAGCCACGCCTGAGCAATTCGTTGTGAAAAAATGCGTACACTTGATTCAGTGAAGCATTTGTTTCAAACTCGACTTTTCTCGAGTCACCATCTTTTTCTTCAAGGTTAAACACTCGACTGTTTGGATAGGCTGGCAAGCCAATGCGCCGATTGATAATCACAACATTCGGGTTTGTCACAACGACCACGGTTTGTACAGGTGTTGGTTTTGTGACAACCGGTTGAGGATCGATCACACGGACGACACAACTCGAGAAGGTCACAAGTAGCAAAAAAATCGGTAGGTAAGGTTTCATGACCTGAGGTTAAGTCCTGGAACTGAACTTAAACTGAAGAAACCTTCAGCAAACCTCAATGTATCCAGCAAAATCCGAGCAAGTTTGCTCGAGTGCATTGAGGTTTTTTAAGTGATTTTAAGAAATTCGTGCCTCAAGGTAACTGCGATCCCCTGCCAGAATACGTTCGATGCTGGGCAAATCGTGCGGAAATTCTTTGCCACGGTTAATATGGTGCGTTTCAAAACGTCCGATGCCAAAGGCTTCGACCAGGCTCGAGATGGCTTTTTGAGTGTCGAATTCTTTGCAACTGAACACGTCAACGCTGACGAATCGTTTTTCTGGGAAGGTCTGAATGGCAATGTGAGATTCGGCAACGATGACCACACCGGTAATGCCGGCGTCTTCTGGGTGGCTGCCAGCAACGCTTTTAACGTGAACGGGCATGATTTTGTGCATGTCCATCTCGAGTGGCAACTTCTCGAGCAAACCACGAATGAAGTCGATATCCTCGAGCTTGCTTTTCTCTGCGTGATGACCATCGATCATCAGGTGCGAGCCGAAACCAAAAAGTTCCAACGTGAACCTCCCGTAATGCGCTCGAGTACTCGAGGTCGCCCGCTCGCCCTATGCTGGTTCGCACATTGAAAAGGCGAACGCGAACGGAATTATACATTTGTGGCGCAATCTGTCAAGATTAATTAAAGATTATGAAATTTTTTTGCTTCTTTTTTTCACACAACAATGAAAGTATCGCCTTTTAAACACATAAATTCTTATCTCACGAGGTCATCAGATTGAACAACCAAAATGTTTGATTTTGAGTTCAGTTTTAACCCGTTCGTGAAATCGATTTCGGCAATCGCCAAGGGTACAATCTGATAACACGTTGTCATCTGATGCGTTGCTGCTGATCTTCCTGTAAGCTCGAGATACAAGTGTTTGGATAAAAGTGCTAATATTTAACCCAGGTTAAGTAAATTTCAAAATCAATCCTCGAGACTCAACTCGGGCATCAGGAGGGACTATGTACAAAGGCAGAGAAGGACAATGGGCATTCTTTCTACACCGACTTTCAGGTTTGGCGCTGCTGGCATATTTACTGCTGCACACCCTCAGCATCGGTTCGGTCATGCTGGGCGAAAAGTTTTACATGTCCATTCACGAAATTTACGGTTTTGTGTTGTTTCGACTGGGTTTGATTGGCGTGGCTGGCGCAGTTTCTTACCACGCCTTTAACGGCATTCGAATTATTTTGATGGACTTCACCGATTGGGGCGTGAAGGTTCAACGCCAACTCTGGTACGGCGTGCTGGTGCTGGCAGTAATTGCCACAGGCGTAGCCGCCGCGTACAATTTGCCACGCATTTTTGACAAAGACCCACTGACCTTGAATCATAGCTCGAGCAACCCTGTTGCCCTGGCGAAGGTGGTGCGCTGATGGCGATCAAAGCACGTTCTTTTAGAGATGCCAAAGCGCAAGCCAAATCCAATCCAGAATTGGTCTGGTGGGTATTCATGCGCCTGTCTGGCATGGCACTTGTCGTGCTGACCATGTTCCATTTGTTCAAAAATTACATCATCGTCTCCGAACTCGAGTGGGACTGGGTCAGCGTGGTTGGCAAATACTCCGAAGTCACCGAACGCCTGTACCTGCTGGCATTGCTGGCACTGGGTTTAACCCACGGCACAAACGGTTTGCGGTATGTCATTGACGACGCCACCGCCAAAAACCCTGTCGCACGATTCTGGGTTAAAAGCCT
>JAYTKL010000307.1:0-3928 GCA_043730305.1 Deinococcales bacterium
GGGCGCGATTTTGCGCGAGCAGGTTGGAACTCGTTTTTATCAACTCGAGGAGGATGTGCGAGAGTTGACCAAACGCATTCGGCTCGAGCCTGAGAACACCGATTTGGTCTTCAAACTTGAGGCTTTGATCTCAAACTTGGGTTTGTTTGACGCCGAGAACCTGGTGCGGGCATTCTCGCATTATTTTTGGTTGGTCAATCTTTCCGAGGAACGCCACCGTGTGCGGCGGCACGGTTTGTTCGAGCCTGGAATTGACCCGCGCACGAATGAACCTCGCAAGCAAAGTTTGCGCGATACGGTGCGTCAACTCAAAACCAGGGGTTTGAATGCCAACGATATTTTGGCGTTGATTGCCAAGCTCGAGCTTGGTTTGACCTTCACGGCGCACCCAACCGAAATGCGGCGGCGAACTGTTCGGGCGCATTTGGACGCCATCAGCGCCGATTTGGTTGACCTCGAGCGTGAGGACTTGCGCGAGGTGGTGCTCGACCGAATTTCGGCGCGGGTTGAAGCGCTCTGGAGCACCTTGGAATTGCACTCGAGAAACCCAACGGTACGCGACGAAGTTCAGGGTGGTTTGGCGTACCTGGGCAATATTGCCAGTGCTTTGCCAGCGCTCGAGTTTGACTTGCGTGAGGCACTCGAAGCCGAATTTGGTGAAGGCATTCTGGGCAAGCGCAACAATCTCAGTTTGCCGTTCAAGCTGTATTCCTGGATTGGTGGTGATCGTGACGGCAACCCGAATGTCACGCCTCAAGTCACGCGCGAAACCCTGGCGTACCATGCGGCTCGAGCCACCGATGATTTGCAGACTGGTTTGAAAACACTTTTTGCCCAAGCTTCCGGACACCGCACTCGAGTGACCATCGGGCACGATTTGAACACCAATGACGAACCTTGGCGCAGCGAGATAGAAACGCTGCATGACAGCCTGAGAGAGCACCCAAAACCCAAAGCGGTGCCCGTCCTCGAGCGGGTTGTGAATTCTCTGGAAGCCACCGGTTTAAACCGCACGGCACGGGTGTTTGCCCGTCCGGTGTTGGCTCGAGCCAAAACCTTTGGCACGCACCTGGTCAGTTTAGACATTCGAGAATTCTCTGGAAATTTAGAACTGGCAGTGCAAGAATTACTGAAGGTTGGCAGCGTTCACAGTGAATACTCGAAACTCTCCGAAATTGAGCGCGTGGCATTGCTCGAGCGAGAACTGGCGACCGACCGACCGTTGCTGCCCATCGGTGCGCTTCGCTCAAGTAACATTACGCTGGCGCTCGAGCCAATCGAGGCGATGCGTGACGCCATGATTGAGAGCGGCGAACAGGCATTTGGGCGTTACGTGATCTCCCACGCCGAGAGCGTCTCCGACATTCTCGAGGTGCTGATTTTGGCACGCGAGGCGGGACTTCAAAACGTCGATGTCTCACCGCTTTTTGAAACCCCAAACGACCTCGAAAATGCCCCGCAAATTGTGACACAACTGATGTCAAGCAGCGTTTACCGTGCGAAACTGGGAACTCGAGCGCAAGAAATCATGCTCGGATACTCGGATTCCAACAAGGAGGCGGGTTTTCTGGCGGCAAACTGGGCGTTGTACCGCGCCCAAGAAGAACTGACCAAAGTCCTCGAGACGGCTGGCGTGGAGCACATCTTCTTTCACGGTCGCGGCACGAGCATTGGACGGGGCGGCGGTCCTGCGGCACGGGGCATTCTGGCGCAACCCGAAGGCACGATTGGGCGCGGCTTGAGGATCACCGAACAGGGCGAAGCGCTGTCAGAGCGTTACGCCAATCCTGCCATTGCCAAACGAAACCTCGAGCAACTGCTTCATGCGTTGTTGTTAAAGGCTTCAGAGGAGCAAAAGGTTTACCCAGAACACTACCGCACAGCCCTTCAGAGCGCCGCCAACGCCTCGAGCGAGGCTTACTCGAGTTTGGTGACCTCAAAAGATTTCCTGACGTTTTTTGAGGCTGCCACGCCAATCAACGAAATTGCGGGTTTAAAAATCGCGTCACGCCCCGTTCGCCGCCCTGGCAAAGCGACACTCGAGAATTTACGCGCGATACCCTGGGTGATGGCGTGGACGCAAACCCGAGCCAACATTCCAGGCTGGTACGGTTTGGGCGCAGGGCTGGCAACCATTGAACAGATGCAACCAGGACTGACACAGGAAATGTACCGCGAATGGGGATTTTTCCGCAGTCTTCTCGACAACGCCCAGATGAGCCTTGCCAAAACCGACATGGGCATTTTTGCGCGGTACTCGAGTCTTGGCAAGGATCACAAGACTTTTGAAAGCATCAAACTCGAGTTTGAACGCACTGTACAACTGGTGAAAAACGCCATTGGCACAGATATTCTCGAGCGCGAACTGCGACTGAAGCGCAGCATCGAATTGCGCAACCCTTATGTTGACCCCGTGCATCATGTTCAAGTCGAACTCTTGAAACGATACCGTGCCCTGCCGAGCGATCATCCAGACCGCGCCAATTTAGAACGGGCTTTATTGCTGAGCATTCAAGGTATTGCGGCAGGGTTACGAAATACAGGTTAGAATTATTCAGGTAGCAACACAGTTCATTACACCTCAAAAGGATAAACCATGCCTGAACTCTTACAAGTCGTACCCGAATTCCACCACCGCGTCTGGGGTGGTCAACAATTAAAACCTGACCTCCAGAAACCTTACGGCGAAGCCTGGCTGGTCTTTGAGCGCAACAAAATCAAAAGTGGCACGTTCGCAGGGCAAACGCTCGAGGAAGTCGCACGGGTTTTGGGTGCGGAACTGCTTGGCGCTCATGCCTTAGAGCGCACTGGGACAAGATTCCCATTGCTGATCAAAATTCTGGACTGTGCCGACTGGCTCTCAATTCAAGTCCATCCGAACGACGAACAGGCAATCACGCTCGAGGGGGCGGGGCAATTTGGCAAGACCGAAGCCTGGCATGTTCTGGATGCCAAAATGGGCGCAGAATTGATCGCGGGCGTCAAATCGGGCACGGACGCCGCAACGCTCGAGAAAGCCATACGTGACGGCAGCATTCTGAACGTTTCACAAAAACATGTGGTCGAGACAGGCGCAACCGTCATGATGCCCGCCGGCACAATGCACGCCCTCGGACCAGGATTTTTGATTTACGAAGTTCAACAAACGTCCGACACGACCTACCGTGTCTGGGACTGGGATCGTCCCGCCAGCGCCGGGCGGGCGCTTCACATCGCGCAAAGTGTTGCCGTCACCAACCCAAACTTGACTGGGCAAATCAATCACAACATCATGCGGGCTTTAGACGGTGTTGAAACCCGAGTGAGCTGCGAATATTTTGAACTCGAGGAAATTCACGGCACAGACACGACCATTAATTCAAACACCGAAAACTCGAGCTTTCACGCCATAACGGTCACATCGGGTCGCGCCGAAGTTGTGCTGAAAGAAGCTCGAGTGATCCTGGGCAAGTTTGAAACCGTGATTGTTCCCGCCAATGCTGGAGAGTACAGAATTGAACCGCTCGAGCCTTTTATTGCGTTGCGCTCGAGCGTTCCGAATGATTGAAGCTTAGAAGCAGGGCTTCAAACTTTATGAACGTGGGTGCTAGCAGTTGAGAGTATATTTGATTGCAAAATTCCTCGTACCGCACAACAAACCAGCAATTGCCCGTCTACCCTCATCCCCAACCCTTCTCCCAACATCGGGAGAAGGGAGCTTACTTCTTTAGACGTGAGGCTCGAGTTTCTAGGATTCAATCGGAGTGCATGGGCTTGCCATGCGCCCCGACGTTGAGACGTACATGCAGTTTTAGACCTGCCCACCGACTCCTTTAAACTTTTCGACAAAATGAAACGACTAAGATTTTGTGGACGGCAAGTTCCGAGACAGAATGGAAGCGAACATGGGCAAATACAAAACCTACACACCAGAATTCAAACTTGAAGC
>JAYTKL010000308.1:0-10898 GCA_043730305.1 Deinococcales bacterium
GCTTCAAGTTTGAATTCTGGTGTGTAGGTTTTGTATTTGCCCATGTTCGCTTCCATTCTGTCTCGGAACTTGCCGTCCACAAAATCTTAGTCGTTTCAACACTTTATTTTTGTTTCTTGAGAAATCAATAAAACTCCCTTCTCTCAATGTTGAGAGAAGGGTCGGGGATGAGAGAAGAAAGAACAATTGTTGTTTTGTAGCAGGCGAAATTCTCTAAGGCTCGAGCGTCAATTACCACTTGACAGGTTGAAAGCTTTTGGTCTTCGTCCCGTTCGACACGCCTTCAGTCCAGGTGACTGCACTGCCCGCACGGTTCGCGGTGAAGTTCAGCATTCCTTTCAGTCCGCTCGAGAGGGTTTTGGCGGTGCTCGGTTTCAGGTCAAAGCCTTGGCTGAGTCCAAGGTCGAGCAACATACCAATCGTGTCGGCGGTGCTGCTCAGGCTCGCGGTGGTGTCGCCGTAACCGTATGACAGCGCATTTTGTGGCACTCGAGCGATGGCGGCTTTGAAGGTCGCGCTGTCGTTCAATCTTGCGCCGCTCGAGAGGGCGGCAAGCATGGCGGCATCGCTGTTGGATACCATCAGGTATCCGTCTTTGATCGCGGTCACGAGTGCCACACCCTGCGAGATTGGATAACGTGTGACTTCGACACCGGACATGGTGGTTTTGGTTGGGCTGAGGTTGCCTTTGTTTTGATTGGCGAGGTTCAAGCCTGTTTCAATCAATTTGGGTAGCATTTTAGCAATCGAGTTTTTGGCAGTTCCTTCGTCGCTGACGCCCAAGTAGGTCACGCCGTCACCCAAACCAGCCAGTGGGTTGCTCGAGCTTGCCGTACTGGCTTTGAGGTTGAAATTGGCGGTGGCGTACTCGCCGGTCATCCAGGACAGGAAATCTTTTTGCACGTCCAGACCGAATTGTTGTTTGAAAAACGGTTGCAAACCGCCTTCGTTCAAGCCTGTGCGGTCAACCAGCGTTGAAAGCCAGTTATACCAGCCTGTGACATCAATTTGCTGCACGGTGAAGCCAATGGCACTGGCGGGAACGACGCTGGCGGCTTTCAGGCTGGCATTGGTTTTGGGTGTCATGAGTTGGGCAAATTGCTTATCAACACCACGTTTTTCTGGCACAAGGTATTGGGTGCTTTCAATGCCCTCGCTCGAGATTTTCCAAGCGCCGCCAAAACGTCCAATGGTGGTGATCGCGTCAAGAATTGGCTCGAGTTTGACACCTGGAATGTCTGGGTCAATGCCGTCAATGATGGCACGACCAATTTGGGTCAGGTTGCGCAAATCGGCGTAAAGACGCACGTTGCCGCCGCCAACCTCGTTCATGACTTCAGAAAAGCTGCTCGAGTTACCCAAGGTTTTGTCTTTGCTGATGCCCTTGACGCTGCTGAGAAATTGATTGAGAATCGCGGTGTCGCTGGCGGCGTATGCCAGACCTCCCGAGTAACCAAAGTTCAGAAGTGCTGATCGGTACACTGGAAAGCCCTGTATTTTCATGCTGCCTTGGACGCCACGTTTAACGGCGGCGGCTTGCATGGCTTTGATTTGCTTTTCGGCATTCGAGGCTGGACGAGCCGCCAACAAGTAACCCACTGTGCTCTTGGCGCTGGCGTAGACGGCAACGAAGCCTTCACGGTCAAGCAGCGTCATGAAATCATTTAACTGTGTTTCGGTGGCTTTTTGTTCCGCTTTGCTCGAGCCTGAAGCCTCTGCCAGAACGCTTGGTAATTTAAGGCGCTCGAACTCTTTGACAAAGCTGGCGGCACTCTTGCGCACGCCGCCAAGGTCGTTCAGTTCTACGGCAAGCATCGCGCCTTGCGGGGCGTATCTGGACAAGGTTTGCGCGTTCGCTCCCGCCAGCATGGTACTCGAGAGGGCGAGGGTGAGAATTAAAATTTTACTTGGTGTTTTCATGGTTTTCTCCTGGTGTTATTGAACACGGTGTTATCGAAGATTGCTCGAAGATTTCACACTTTTTCTGACAAGCTCGAGGTTTTAACGCTCGAGTTCTGAAAGTGTTACGAGACTGAACTTCAATTCGTTCCCGCTCGAGTGAAATTCGATCACCCGAACGAAACGCTTCATTATAGTCCGCAAGCCGTGTGATTCAGCTTGCAAATGAACAATATTGATTTGCTCATCGCAAGCCATTTAAAAGTGGAATCAATGTCACCAACCCAATTTGAAAACCGTTCAGGCTCGAGTAGGAAAACTCGAATCCCAGCGAGACTGGCGCGTAGTATTGAAAAACGCCGTCCAGCAAAAACTGAGTTCCAAAAATGTAATTTGACTTTGAGGTGAACTGATACGCCACAAATGGCACGACGCTCAACCTGGCAATGCCGAGTAAACCGTCAGATGTAAACCAATTCAAGTGAAGGCTGTACTGGCTCGAGGCTCGAACGCCAAAGCCATTTTGCGTCAAGCTGGCATCGAGCACCACGGGCAAGCCCAAACTCGAGTCTGCCAAAGTCAGGTTGATACCAAAACGACCCGTGCTCGAGATGCTGGCGAAGGTTGCCCAACCGCTCTGGGTGTAACCATATTCGTCTTCGATCAGGGATTTCAAAATGAAGCTCGAATTCAGTTCAAATCCAGCGTTTGAGGCTCGAGCCGAGGCACTCAGTTTGTAGCCGTAAACGCCCAACCCGACCGCTTGAGCATTGCCAAACCAAGCTGGAGTGAGTGCCAACGACCAGCCGCTCGAGTCCGCGCTGGCGCTGGCGGTCAAACTCCAGTTGCGAAGCGGTTGAAAGCTGAAACTGGCATTGGCTTCAAATCCAAGATTTCCCAGCAGTGAATATCCGGCGCCAACCGTGTAATTGTTGATGCCAGCAGGGTCAGCGCCGTACAGTGTCGCGCCGATGCCCGTGCTCGAGAATGGCGTCCAAAACAGAGCGGCAGGGGCAGTGTTATACGGTTCAATCTCGTATTCGAGTCCGTCAAGTTTTTCGAGGGCTTTTGGTTCAGTAAACTCGAGCGTTTCTGTCACTGTTTTGTCAACCTCGAGTGTGCGAACTTCAAAACCTGTGCTGGTGTAACTCGAAAATGCCAGACTGCCGTTGGGCAGAACGCTCGAGGCGTAAACCCCGCCACTCGCGGCGCTGACGCGTTCGATTTGACTTTGGTTAGGGGTCATTTGATAGACTTGAAACGAGCCGTTGCGGTCTGAGGCAAACTCGAGTTTGCCGTCTTTCAACCAGGTTGGGAATTGGTCTTGAGCACGGTCTGAAGTTTGAAATTTTAGTTTGGAATTCTCGAGCGTGGCGATGTCCAGAAAGCCGCCTGGTCGCCAAACGGTGAACGCGATAAGTCCCGTTTTACTTAAGGCAGGATGAAACAAATGCCAACCGAACGGAGCTGTGAAAACAACCTCTGAACTCGATTCACACAGTCTTTTCAAGCTCGAGGATTCGGTGTCGTCATGAACAAACAAAATACATTTGCCATCGGCTATGGCATCTCTGGCTCGAGCGTTGTGCGTGAGTTGGGTTTCACGCCAGTTGCCAAAATCGTCGCGCTCGAGTTTGAAAACTTCACCGAAACTGGTGTCGCTCTGAATCATCAACCTCGAGTAAACCAAAGTATTCTGGTTTTGAAAACTGAGTTTGTTAGGGCGGGTCGGAAGTTTTAAACGCTCATCGCTGAACTCGAGCTTGCCACTGTTCCAAATTCCAAATCGCAACGTTGACCCTTCGAGCCATGCGATTTGATTGCCCAGCACGGCTGGCACGCCGCTGCCGCTGTACAACCTTTTACCCATTGGGAAATGACTGGCTTGCAACTCCTCGAGTTCAGTTTTCGCACGTGCTTTCTCAAGTTGTTGCCACTGACTCCAGAGTTCGGTCAGACCGACATGGTGCACGTCTTTCCAGGCATCGTCAAAACTGAGTGTGCTGTTAAAACGCTCGATCACTTTTTGAATGCCCGCATCACCGAATTTCCCGATCAAAAACGGCACAAAGCCAGCGCCAAACGCATAGCGTGTGTTACCAAAAGGGTAACGCTCGAACGTGCCGATCCCGGCTTCGATCAGACTTGGGAAATTGCCGGCTCTCGCCATTTGCGCCCGCAAGGTGTTGACGCTGGCATCTTGCGAGCGACCACCAGATGTAAACCGCGTCTCGAGCGCCACGGCGTAACCTTCGGTAAACCAGGCAGGAGCAACTCGAGTTCCCAGCACTCCAGGAATCGCACCAAAAATCCCGCGCAGTGTTTCTCGAGTTTGGTCTCGGGTCGTGAGGTGCGCCAAATGCGTGAATTCGTGGGTAACAAGTACGAGCATCGCGTCTTCCCACTGTGCGCCAATATCAGTCGGGCGGGGAAAGGTGGCGTTGATGGTGATGAAATTGGTCGGGTCGGGAACGGTCAAACCATTAGCCGAATCGGTGGCATCGTTGATCAAAATATAGGTGATTCCAGGATCGTTGCCCACCGCCGCAATCACACGGTCATGAATCAATTCGGCTGCCGCTGCAACGTGCCGCGCAAAAGACTCGAGGTACGGCAGATGCAAAACCCTAAAATGCGGTGTCACCACGACATTCATCGGCAGACTTGCACCTTTTGCACCCAGCAATTGTGCGTTCGCGCTCGAGACTAAGAACAGACAGAAAATGATCAATCTCGAGGGGAAGTCTAAGAATTTCACATCAGCAGTCTATCCAGAATCTGGAAAAGGAATACAATAGCCGTATGCAACAAACCGATTGGCAAAAAACGCTCGAGGTGGTCGTCAAAGGATTCGTCGGAGCAATCGTGGCACTGGCTGGTTTGTGGGTGCTGGGTTGGTTGTTCACCTTTTTGGGTTCAATCTTGATTGGGCTGGCAGGGATAGTTGTGGCATTGCTGAAGTTTTTGGTGCCGGTGGCGGTCATCGCGGCAATTGTTTATTTTTTCGTTTCACAGTTGCAATCGAGCGGTAAAAATATAAGCGTTCAGGCTCGAGTCGAACCAAAACCCATCGAACACGCGCCAGCCACAACCATTGATGCTGTGGCAATCACAACCCCAGAATCCAAAGTCAGCGTTGAGGATTCAGTCAATTCTGTCAATCAAAAACGTGACAATGAAACTTCAGAGGATTGATTTCAGGCTCAAGAAATTCTTCTAAATCTCGAGCCTCTTTTTGAAAGCATCACGGACGATTTTGATCGTTGTCACATTTTTGACTTCAATTCCGAAGTTCAAGTTCAGGAATGACCCAAATAAGGTTATGCTAGAGCATCAAATCGTAAGAGGAGGAGATTTATGCGAACACACAAGGCGTTCTCAGTTTTTAGCGTTTCACTCTTGGTCGCCACGGGCGCATTCACCAGCGTCGGTCTGGCGGCACCAAAAATCATGCCCGATTACAGCAAACTCGGTGTCGGCATTGGCAAAGCGGGCGGCAGTTACACGCTGGTTCTGGGCGATTCGCCGCAATCGTTTATGTACTACGGCGCGATTGACTCCAACGCCCAATCGGTCACAGGTCAAATGTTTGACGGCTTGATCGAATACAACCTTGCCAGTTACAAGATCGAACCCGCACTCGCCGAAAGCTGGAGTGCTTCGAGCGACGGCAAAGTTTGGACGTTCAAGCTGCGCCAAGGCGTCAAATGGCAAGACGGCGTCGACTTTACCGCCGATGACGTTGTTTTTACTTTCGACCAAATCATTGTCAACCCAGAAGCCAAAGGTGGCGACAACGATGCGTTTAACTTTAACGGCGTCCGAGCCAAATTTGAGGCGCTGGATAAATACACCGTGAAGTTCACATTGCCCGTGCCAAACGGTGCTTTCTTGCAAAAAATGCGCACGTTCATTTTGCCAAAGCACAAGCTCGAGAAATTTACCGAAAGCGGCGGCGCTAAAAAAGCCGATATCAACAATGCTTGGGGCACGAACTCCAACCTGGACGACATTGTAGGCACTGGTCCGTTTAAAATTAAATCTTATGTCCCTGGGCAAAAAGTGAGCCTCTCTAAAAACAAGTATTACTGGAAAAACGATGCCAAAGGCAATCAATTGCCTTACACCGACACGCTCGAGTATTTAATTGTCAAAGGTCCAGATGCCCAGGCGGCACAGTTTTTGAATGGCACGCTCGACAGTTACAACATTTCCGGTGCGCAATTCCCAGATTTCAAAACCAAAGAGGCGGCAGGAGCGGCATTCAAAGTCATTCGTTCCAACGCGCTTTTCGGAAGCCCACCACATTTGGGCTTCAACTGGAACGCCAAAAATACGGTGCTGGCTCGAGTCTTTTCGGACTTGCGGTTCAGGCAAGCCATGCAATTATCAGTCAACCGCGACCGAATCATTGACACGGTCTACAACGGCTTGGCAACCCTGCCAGGTCACGGGGTCGCGCCAATCTCGAATTATTACTTCAACACCAGCAAATACCTTGGCGAATTTGACCTGAAACAGGCAGGCGCAACCCTTGACGCCATGGGCTTGAAAGACACCGATGGCGACGGTGTGCGTAACATTGGCGGGGCTGCGAACCTCGAGCTCACCCTCAATTACGGCGAGGACTCGAGCGTCTACAAACCCATGAGCACGATCTTGCAAAACGATTTCAAAGCCATCGGTGTGAAAATCAACCTGAAGGGTATTCCCTCGAGCACCCTGCTTTCGACGGCTCGAGGTCAGGACTGGGAATCAACGCTGCTGGCGTTCGGCGACCAACCCGACCCTGATCTTCGCAAACCCATCTGGCAACCAGGCGGGGCGCTTTATTACTGGCACCAAGCCACCCAACCCGCGACGCCAGGTGGCAAAGAAAACTTTAAAGCCATGACGAGCTGGGAAAAACGCGTCTGGACAATCTTTGACAAAGCCTCACAAACCACCGATCAGGGCATTCGCAAGGCGCTTTACGAAGAATGGCAAATCCTCTTCGCCAAAAACCTGCCCGTCATCATGATCGCCAAAGGCGCGAACGCCGCCGTGGTCAGCAACAAAATTGGCAATTTCGTTTGGAATCTCGGCGTGATTCCAGGTTACAACCCCGTACCTCTGGTTTACAACAAGTAAAGCTCGAGCATGACCGAAACCTCGAGTGAAAATTGATTTGCTCGAGGCGTTAAGCACAGGAGGAGTATGAAAAAGTTTGTTCTCGCGGCACTGCTCGTATCATCAACGGGGGTTGCGTTTGCCTCCGCCACCAACGGAGAACCTCGGCTTTCCAACATGCCCAAACTTGGCTTGAGTGCCGGCAAGTACGGCGGCACGTTAACGCTGTCTCTGCCTGCGACACCAGGCAGTTTCAACTATTACGGCATCACCGACAACAACACCTACACCCTGATCGGCAACGTCTTTGAAGGCTTGGTCGAGTACAACCTCGAGACCTACAAGATGGAACCCAACCTAGCGCAGTCCTGGACGGTTTCCGAAGACGGAAAAATCTGGACGTTCAAACTGCGCAAAAACGTCAAATGGCACGATGGCTTGTCCTTCAGCGCCGAAGACGTGGTCTTTACTTACAACAACATCATTTTAAACACCGAAGCCAAAGGCAACAGCGCCGCCGGTTTCCCTAAGGGTATCAAGTTTGAAGCCGTGGACGACAACACCATGCGCATGACCCTGCCATTTGCTTCGGGTGCGATCATTCAACAACTGCGCACGTTTATCATGCCAAAGCACAAACTCTTAAAATACTCAATCGAGGGCGGCGCAAAACCTTCCGACATCAACACCCTGTGGGGAACGGGCGCAGATTTGTCTGAAATTGTCGGCACTGGACCGTTTAAATTCTCGAGTTACACTCCAGATCAAAAAGTGACCTTAAGTAAAAACACCAATTACTGGAAGAACGATGCGTTTGGCAACAAACTGCCTTACCTGGATAAGGTCGAATACTTGATTCTGAAATCGCCCGAAGCGCAAATTGCCCAGTTCAAATCTGGCACGCTCGAGGCGCTGAATATCACGGGCGCACAATTCCCTGATTTGAAACAAGCTGAGGTGAATGGTGCAGCATTTAAAGTCATTAAAGCTCTGGCTTTGTTTGGCAGCCCACCGCACCTGAGCTTTAACTTCGACGCCAAAGACCCAATGTTGGCACGCTTGTTCAGCAGCGACAAATTCCGTCAAGCGGTACAACCCGCCGTCAACCGAAAGCGCATCATTGATGATGTCTTTAACGGCTTGGCAACCCTGCCAGGAACACCAGTCGCACCAGTCTCGAGCTTTTATTTTGACACCACCAAGTATTTGGGCGAATACGACCTGAAAGCCGCCAACGATGGTCTGGACGCGCTGGGCTTAAAAGACACCGACGGTGACGGCATTCGCAACTTCGCTGGCGGCAAAAACATCGAATTTTCGTTGATTGCACCGACTGACAACGCATTCTTTGCCGGTGGACCAATTGCCACGATCATTCAAAACGACATGAAAGCCATCGGCTTGAAAGCCAACCTTCAAACGCTGCAAAACAGCTTGGTGTTTTCCAAACTGAACGCCGGCGACTTTGAAGCCGGTATTTACGGCTTTGGCAACCAACCCGACCCAGAACTGCGCAAAGCCATCTGGCAACCCGGCGGCGACTTATACTATTGGCATCGTGCCATGCGCTCGAGCACCCCAGGTGGCGCTCCCAATTTCGCCCTCATGAAAACCTGGGAAAGGCGCATTTGGACGATTTTTGATCAAGCCTCCAAGCTGACTGACCAACGCAAACGCGGTGCGCTTTACGACGAATGGCAACTCCTCAACGCCAAAAACTTGCCCGTCATCATGATTGCCAAACCAGCCAACATTGCCGCCGTCAGCAACAAAGTTGGCAACTTCGTCTACAACCTCGGACCAATCCCAGGTTACGTCACCAACCACATCGCCTACCTGAAATAAAAACCTTCACAACCTCGAGCCTGAACATAGTCAGGCTCGAGGTTTCAAGCTAAAACACTTTTGAACCAAAACAAACTCGAGAATCATGTTTAATTTCATTCTAAAAAGAACTTTTGTGATCTTCCCAACGCTTTTGGCGGTGTCGTTCATCGCATTTTTTGTGATTCAACTCCAACCAGGTAGTTTTCTGGATTCATACCTCGAAGACCCGCGTTTTTCCCAAGAAACCGTGATCCGCATTCAAGAACAACTCGGTTTGGACAAACCCCTGATCGTGCAGTACGGACTATGGGTTTGGGGCATTGTGACGCGCGGCGATTTTGGGCAGTCGTTCACCGCCAACCGACCTGTGGCTGGGCTGATTGGCGAACGAATGTTTTGGACAGTGGAAATTGCGGCGCTGGCACTGATTTTCAGTTGGTTGATTGCGATACCGATTGGCATTTTGACCGCCGTGCGGCGCAACGGCGTGGTTGACGGCTTTGCAAGCTTTTTGGGCTATGCCGGACTCGCCATTCCCGACTTTCTGCTTGGATTGTTATTGATTGCCCTGATCTTAAGTTTGAACGGCAAAAATGTCGGCGGCTTGTTCAGCAACGAATTTATTGACGCGCCCTGGTCTTTCGCCAAGTTGCTCGATCACTTGGCGCACTTGTGGCTGCCAATTATTGTGATTGGCGTCAACCACGTTGCCAGTTTGCAACGCCAAATGCGAGCCAACATGTTGGACGTTTTAAGCCAAGATTATGTCCGCACCGCCCGCAGCAAAGGCTTGCAAGAGCGAATCGTCATTTATCGTCACGCCGTGCGAAACGCCATCAACCCACTGATCAGTATTGCGGGTTTAAGTTTTGCCGAACTGACCAGCGGCAGCCTGATCGCCGCCACCGTACTCGGATTGCCGACCATCGGACCTTTTTTGTACGACAGCATCAAAGCCAAAGACCAATACGTCGTCATCACCTTGTTGCTGCTCTCGAGCTTTGTGCTGATGATCGGAAATTTGCTTGCAGACGTTCTGCTGGCTATCGTAGACCCAAGAATTCGTTACGAATAACCCTCGAGAAACCATGACTTCAACCATTGTTGTAAAACCTGAAAAGTCCGTCAATCCTCTGCTGCTCGCCTGGCGGCGTTTCAGGCGCAACAAGCTCGGCATTGTTGGCGGTGTGATCTTGATCGTGCTGTATTTGATAGCGATTTTTGCAGGGTTTTTATCGCCCTACGAAATCACGATTCAACACGAACAATTTCCGTTCCAACCGCCGCAAAAAGTTCACTTCGTCCACGAAGGACAATTAAGATTGCCATTCGTTTACCCAAACTCGTTCAAACGCGACCCCGTAACTTTCGCCAAAAAGTACGTTGAGGACACCACCAGCCCCGAACCGATTCGCTTGTTTGTTCAGGGCGAAAATTATAATTTGTTTGGCATCATCAACACAAACCTGCATTTGTTCGGCGTGCAAAACGGTTTTTTCTTCCCACTCGGCACCGACAAATTCGGGCGCGACCTGCTCTCGAGGATGCTGGTTGGATCGCAAGTTTCCTTGACCGTCGGGATTATCGGTATTTTGATCAGCTTCAGCATCGGTATTTTGATGGGCGGGATTTCAGGCTATTACGGCGGTTGGATCGACACTGCCATTCAACGCCTGATCGAAATTCTGCTCTCGTTTCCAAGGCTGCCAATTCTTCTGGCACTGGCGTATGTGATTCCCGCAAAGTGGCCATCGAGCCTGGTGTACCTCGGCATCGTCGCGGTCTTAAGTTTTATCGGCTGGGCGAGTCTGGCGCGGGTTGTCCGTGGGCAAGTGCTCGCCGCTCGAGATCAGGATTACGTGCAAGCCGCTCGAGCTTTGGGCGCGAGTGATTTGCGCATTATTTTGCGGCACATTGTGCCGAATTTGACTTCTTACTTGATTGTGACTGGCACACTCGCGCTGCCTGGGTACATTCTGGGCGAAAGTGGACTCAGTTTTCTGGGCTTGGGCGTCAAAGAACCCATGACCTCGTGGGGTTTGTTGCTGGCAGATGCGAACGAT
>JAYTKL010000309.1:0-2664 GCA_043730305.1 Deinococcales bacterium
CAAGGCATTTTTTTCTTGCAGCGACACTTCAACGCGCTGCGGCACAAACATGTTGTCACTTTTTAAAATTTGCAAGCCGTTCAGCCAAACCGTGGCAAAAGTGTCAAGCCCGTCAAAGCACAACCAAGCGTTTTTTTCGGTTTTACTGGCGTCAAACTCGAGCTTGTACAGCCAGTCCGCCTCGCCGACCCACTGCACATCCAACTCGTTGGTGTTGAAATACGGATCGGGAATCACGCCCGCATCAAGTAGGGTTTGATACACCGTGCTGGGCGCAATGGTTGGCAACCAGTTTTCAGTGGTGGCAAAATCACTTTCCAGGTTGACTTTTTGGTTGCGGCGTTTCAACTTCCAATTTTGCTCGAGGGATCGTTGTGTCATCGAAAACTCCTGAATTTAGTAAACTGAATGTCCAAAACCTATCACTTCATACCTAAAGTGTCAAACTCAAATGCAAAATAATACGACTGGCAAGAGGTTAATCAAATTAGATCAGAATTTACTCACCAAGCCTCATTTTTCCTTGCTGCTAAAACACAAGCAACTTCTGTTACAATCTCAATTCATGCGAGCATCCCCAACCATCTCTGTGACCATCCGCGATGTTGCCAGGCGGGCTGGTGTTTCGATTGGCACAGTCTCGAGGGCGCTCAAGAACCAAACCGGTCTGACCGAAGAAACCCGCCAGCAAGTCCTGCGTTCGGCGCTCGAGCTTGGTTACGACACCACAAATTTACGCCCCAACAAACTCAGGCGCGTCAGTTTTTTAACCTCGAGGTTGCCCGATTTGACCATCAACCCGTTTTACTCTCCCGTTTTGCACGGGGTTGAAGATGCCTGCCGTGACGAAGAGATTGTCTTGTCCTACACGTCACTGCGCCCAGGTGACAGGGTGGTCGAAATTGTGCGCCGCCACGAGGCGGACGGTTTGTTGTGCGCCGGTTACTTCGAGCCAAAATTGATCGAACGAATCGCCGCCATTGGGCTGCCTCTGGTCTTGATCGATCACTTTGTGCCTGGCATCGCCAGCGTCAACATGGACAACATCAACGGTGCCAAAAAAGCAGTCGCGCACTTGCTGCACAAAGGTTACAAACGAATCGCTTTTATGGGCGGTCCCAACCATCACTCGATTCAACAGCGACTTTACGGCTTCAGGCAAGCACTTTTCGAGGCTGGAGTGCCAGCCGATCCAACCTTGGAAATCATTCCAGACCCAGCCTTCACCCCAGCAGGCACCGAAGCCGCCATGCACTACCTCTTGAACCTCGAGCCTCGCCCAGACGCGGTGTTTGTCGTCAACGACCAATCGGCGCTTTGGGCAATGCAATTCTGTATTGAAGCTGGTTTACGAATCCCAGAAGACATTGCTTTTGTCGGTTTTGATGATATTCACGCCGCCTCCCATGCGCATCCGCCACTCAGTACCGTTCGGGTTAACAAAGAATTGCTTGGCAGACGTGGAATCGAAGCCCTGTTGGCACGTCGGACGGTTGAGACCCTGGTCGAGACAGAATTGATTGTGCGTGGCAGTTCGGTTGCCAAAAATTTTCGTAAACAACAAAAAAAGTAAAACCCAAATATCAATCTTGAAAGTGTTGATCTCGAGTTGATGCTTTGCATCACAAGCACGCCACCCATTCGGTGTCTGCAGTTTACTGCCACAACTCGAGTCGAAATGGGGTACACTCTGTCAAATCCAGATACGGTTGACAAATCAAAATTGAAAAGCACCAACAAAAATTTGTTTGGTCGTGACGTATAACTCGAGAATTAGCCGTGAGGGTTGTGTTTATGAAAAATAATGCAGTGCTTTTTGGACAACGTTTTTTTCCAGAATCTGGAATTCCTGAAGACCTTTTGGTGGCTTTTGGCAGCAGCGCACTGATCGCCGTGCTGACCCAAATTTCGCTTGGCTCAGCACCTTCCCCGATCACAGGGTTCACACTTGGCGTGTTTTAGGTGGCGTTATTGTTTGGTGCCAAACGTGCTGTTTTGGCAGTTTTGATGTATTTTCTTGAGGCTGCGATTGGTTTACCAGTCTTGGTTGGTTTGCAGGGCGGTTGGCATAAGTTGGTTTTACCAAACGCAGGTTATTTTGTTGGGGCATTGTTGGCGGCGTTTACCGTCGGCTTGTTGGCGAATCGTGGTTGGACACGCAAACCCCAGCTTGTTTTTGTGGCGGTTCTGATTGGCACAGCCCTGATTTACATTGTTGCCCTGCCTTGGCTTGCCATTGCCGCCCCAGAAATACCGTTTCCCCAAACGGAGCAAACCCTTGCCGCGTCTTCAAGTCCAATCACGAATGTTTTGAAAGCCGATTTTTTCCCGTTCCTGATAGGGGATTTTGTAAAAGCCATGATTTGCGCCGTGGTATTTGTTTGCGTCTGGGCGTTCGATTTGCGTTTCGCTCTTGACAAGAATCTTTAGCTGAGATACGCTTTGCCTTAGCAATTTACTAAACAAACTGGCAATGGCGTCATCGGCGCTGACTTTTTTTGGCACGTAGCGTCAATTTTGGCAATGCCCTCAAAGCTCCAGGCGAAGGGACTTGGGGCATCACCTTACAGCACCTTGCACAATGTTTGACGCGAAGCGTCAGACATTGGCGACCAGAGGGAGTGGCAACAGACAGCGCCTTGCATAGAAGTGAGAGCAAGAATT
>JAYTKL010000310.1:0-16537 GCA_043730305.1 Deinococcales bacterium
AAAGGAGGTGCTGATTCCGTTTCTGGATCTGTAAATCGTCCAATGCCGTCTTATTTCAGGAAAGAGGACATGATGCCAAAACACAAAATACGAACTTTACGTTTGATGGTCGGACTTGGATTGGTCGCGCTGCTGGTTGGTTTAAGCGCGTGTGACAACGGCACACCGCCCAACCCGCCGCCAGCCACCGCAGTACTAAAACGCGCCTCCAAATCCAGCGCCATCGCCATCACAGGTGACGATAAATACGTGGTTGCCGTCAATCCGGAAAACGATTCGATTTCGGTGTTCCGCTCGAGCGACGACACCAAAACCGCAGAATTGCCTGTGGGCGATGAACCCGTGTCGGTCGTGATCCATCCGGACGACAACACCGCTTTTGTCGCGCTTCGAGGCGAAGCCAAGGTCGTGAAAATCTCCAACATCCGAACCAGCCCAGCCCTGGCTGGCAGCGTCAATGTCGGTTCTGAACCGACGGGTGTTGCCCTGACGCCAACGGGTGCAAAATTGGTCGTGACCGAATTCGCCGAAAGCCGTGTGGCATTGATTGACACGGCAACCATGACCCTTAGCACCACCAAAAACATCGTCAATCCTCGAGCTGTGGCAATTTCCAATGACGGTGACACCGACGATAACGATGAAAAAATTGTTATCACCGAATTTTACGGACGTGCGACCGGAACCGAAGCCACGGATTCCAGCCGCACAGGGGCAGTTCGGTTGTTCTCGAGTTCCAACTTGGCTGACCTTGGCGAGGTGCTTTTTCCACCAGTCAGCCCAGGCGCGTTTGTGCCAACTTCAACCGGACCAAATCAACTGGCGAGCCTGGCAATTGCGGGCGATAAATTTTATGTCACCGCCGTCGCGGCGTCTCCAGATGGCATCCCGAAGTTCAACGAAAATGTCTTCCCATTGGTCTTGATCGGCAGTGTCTCGAGCGGCACAAAACTTGGCACGATCAGTCTGGCAGATGCAATCAAAATCCAAGTGCCGACTGGACGCAATTTTATGGCAGACCTGTACGACCTGGCGTTTGTCGGGAATTCCTTGGCGTACATTCTGGCACGAGGCGCAGACGAAATTACCCGCACCTTGTTCATCAGTGACAGTGCCGTGACCTTGGGGGCAACTGTTGGCGGGACTCCAGTGCCGCAAATTGACCTGCTGGCAAACGCTGCCAGTACCGGTTGTCAAAATCCAATCGGGGTCGTGACTGCGCACAATGTCAGTATCACCGCCAAAATGTATGTTGATTGCTGGGTCAGCCGTTCGGTCACGGTGGTGGATTTAAACCAGCAAAAAGCGATTGCCAAAATCTCATCCTCGAGCGCCCCTGCCGCCGGTTTGGAAACCGACATCAATAAAGGACGACGCTTTTACTTCACGGGTCGCGCCCGTTGGTCCAACGAATCTTGGAGCAGTTGCGGTTCGTGTCACCCTGACGGCTTATCGGACAACATCACCTGGCGTTTTCCAGCCGGACCGCGCCAGACCACCAGCATGGACGGTACCTTCAGTCACGGGGCTGGCGCTCAAAAGCAGCGCATTCTCAACTGGAGCGCAATTTTTGATGAAGTCCATGACTTCGAGCGCAATACTCGAGGCGTGTCCGGTGGTTTGGGGGCAATCACGACTGGCACTTGTGGCGGCAACCTGAGCGGTGAAACCAGTTTGTCACTTAATCCCAATGATGCCAACGATTTTAACGGAGTGAAAGTTCAACTCGGGGCACCCTCGATTCAAGAGATTCAAAATGGTGTGGTCACCGGTCCGAGTTGCGTCAAAGACTGGGATGAAATAAACATTTTTGTCAAAACCATTCGCCCACCAAAGGCTCGTACAACTGCGGACGCGGCATCGGTTGACCGTGGTTTGACCTTGTTCAGGCAAGGCGGCTGCGCCCAATGTCACGGTGGCGCCGGTTGGACCCTCTCGAGACGCTTCTTCACGCCGCTCTCAGCCACCAACACGTCACTGGCAACAACTGCCTTTGCTGATCTTGGAGTCCCAAAGCACACCACACAAATCCAAGCCGAACCCACCGCCACAGCCGGCACGTTTATCGCCCCAGCCCAAGTCAGTTGCGTTCTGCGTCGCGTCGGATCGTTCGGCGTTTCAGGTGACACGACCGCCACCGACACCCTCGAGCGCAAAGGCGTGACAGGATTTCCTCGGGCGCAGGGCGAGTTTGCCGGTTACAACATTCCGTCCCTGTATGGGCTTTCGGTGGCGGGACCACTGTTGCATCACGGGCAAGCCAAAACATTGGATGAATTGTTTGGCGATGCAAAATATGCGGCGCATCGCTTGGCAGGCGCTCCTGTTTTTAACCTCGGCAATCCTCTGGCTGGTCAGGATTTGACCGATTTGAAAAACTTCTTATTCTCGATTGATGCTGCCAAAACTGAAGAGAGTCCTCCAAGCGGTTCTGATTTTTGCCCAACGGTTTTTCCGTAATTGTTGGCAATCAAAAAAGGACGATCAAGCTTTTTGATCGTCCTTTTGGTTTGTTACAATCTCGAGCGTGACCAAAGCCGCAGCCAGTTGTTCGGCAAGTTCAATTTCACTGCCAGCATTCTCGAGAGTCAAGCTGGCGCGAAGTCGTTTTTCACTGGCTGGCATTTGCGCCGCATCTCGAGCCAGAAAAGCTTCTTTGGTCATGCCGTCCCGAGCCAAGACCCGTTGCAGCCGCATCTCGAGCGGCGCATCAACCAGGATCACGGCGTCAAACAAATGCTCGAGTTTGCTTTCAAACAACAATGGAATGTCTTGAACCACGGCAGCGACTTCGGTTTTTTCGAGCTGCTGTTGCAAACGGTTCATCTCATCTCGAACCTGAGGATGAATGATGGCATTCAGTTGCGCTCGAGCCTCGGGATTGGCAAAGACCAAAGCTGCCAGTTTCGCACGGTTTAAACCCTGCTCAAGTACAAATTCTGTTCCGAACGCTTCTCGGATGGCATTCAATACTACTGGCGAATTCGATACTTCTCGAGCCACCGCGTCTGCATCGAGTACGGGAATTCCCTTTTCACGCATCTGCCTTGCCACCGTGCTTTTGCCAGACCCAATACTGCCCGTCAAGCCAATTTTTTTCATGCCTCATCCGTCGGATGTTTGACCTGCTGTTTGATGATTTCGCGCTCCAAATAGCCAAAAAAACTTAAGATTAGAATTAACAAGACGGTGCTGCCAACCGCCAGAACGTAACGCTCCAGACCGCACGCCATGCCAACTCCTGCAGAACCCAAAATGCTGGCGGCGGTGGTCAAGCCGTGTTTGCGCCCCGCCGGACTCATGAAAATCGTGCCCGCACCCAAGAAACTGATGCCAGAAATGGTTGCACCAATAATCGCAATCGGATCGAGTTTTAACGCCGCAAAGCCTTGAGCACTTGATCGCGCCATGACAATCTCACCCAACACGACAAACATCGCCGAAGAAAAACCAACCAGCATGTGCGTGCGTAAGCCCGCCGATTTTCCTCGAGCCTCGCGTTCAAAACCGATCAAGCCACATAGGATCATTGCCGCCAGCAAACGCAACAACATTTCAAGGTCTGGATTCACAAGTGCAGTTTAAATCATGATGTGATCATTTTGTCGTGCGAATAACTTACGATTAGACCGAACACCTCGTGAAATTGAGCAAGTTTCAACTTCACCAACCGCATCAAGAATCGGTGTGATCCCAATGCGTTCTCTCAAGTTGAGCATCCAACCAGGCGTGTCCTCCGAACAGTGGTTTGCCTTAAAAAGGGTTTCAGTACGTGTCTATCGTTTTCGATCCGCAATCCGTCGTAGCTGGGGAAGGATTCGTTCGCCGTTTGTGCAGCCTGTTTGAGTTTGGTTTTGAAGTGTTCGACAACTAATTCTGAATTGCTTGGCAGCCCAAGCTCTTCGCAAAAAGCGGGCAGCAAAGCTTTAAATTCGGCATCGCATAAATACAAGCCTCAGAAACAACAGGCAAACGCTCAAAATCACGAACCAACCGCCGATTCCGACCCAAACACGCAATCGTTCGTTCTTGATCCCAAGACGCACCTTCTTGCTCGAAAGACAGCACCTAACGGGCTACTCGCGCTGATGGGCGGGATCGCTTCTACCACCCAACGTCTCGGGGCAGGTTTAAAACCAATCTGACCAGGTTTAGATAAACTCTTGGTGATCTCCAATTCACAACCCAATATGCCTTTGACCCAAGACCGAAATTTGAAATCATTAAAACAACCATCAGCCCACATCACCTCGAGCTTCTCGAATTTCGAGTTTATGCCTTCCAAACCAACCAAAGCGCAGTCCACTTCACACCAAATCGCAGGGATGACTTTGACTGTCAGTAACAAACCGAGCGTATCCATCAGTAAGAATCGATTTCGACCATTAATTTTTTTCTACCCGTCATAACCACGAATTCCACCGACTTTGGTTGTTTTCGAGCTTTGCGTGTCAATACAACAAGCGCTTGGTTGAGAGTTCTTGTCGATACTCTGACGTAAAAGTTCTCTGAGGACGGTATTTAAATGCTCCCAAAGACCATCTCGAACCAAAGCGCGAAAGTAGTGGTAGACCGTACCGCACGGTGGGAAATGTTTTGGAAGGTAACGCCATTGGCAACCTTTTCTGAGGACGTAGAAAATCGCGTTTAGGATGATATGCCAACCCCATTGGGTTCGAGGTGTTTGGTTTCGGGTAGGTAGTTTGAGGATTAGGATATTCAACTGACGCTACGTAAGCTGATTTGGGTAGGAAATCAAACGGAAATGTAGCCTGCCCCTTTGATTTCAGGGTGTTGAGCTGAACGGTGAGTCTCGAGAAATTTCGTTTAGGACGAATTCAAACACCCTCTAAGGCTGTGCTTTTAGGTATCGGTCAAAAAATGCCACGCTGCGCCGAATTGCGACACCAAAACTTTGCGATAAATTATGATCGGTGCGCGGGTATGTGAACAACTCGACAGGACTTTTGACCGCCTTCAATTCTGCCGCCAGAATCCTCGAGAAGTTGACGGGAACTACGGTGTCACTTAAGCCGTGATGCAACTGAATCGGTGCAATTGGTTGGGTGATGAACGAATTTGCACTTAAAGCATTCCAAAACCCAGGATTTTCTGACGGGCTGCCAAAAGTTTTGTACAGTTTCTCGCGTTCGACAGCATAACGTTTGTACCGCGCATTTTCGGCACGGCTTCTCGTGTTCCAAAATTTCACAATCTCGAGATGCGGCGCGACCACACCGCCCCAAATGACGGCTGCCCTCGCACCAGAACCCAAAATCAAAGCCCGCAGCGTCAAATAGCCGCCCATGCTGTGACCCCACAAGCCAACTCGAGCGGGATTGGCTTGAGCCAGGGTTTTGACGCTGGCAATCGCGTTCATGACATCAATCGTGTAACCCGCCGACGTGTAGGCGCTCGAGGATTTCCCTTCGGAAAAACCGTGACCGCGATAATCGGGTTTAAAAACGATGTACCCGTTCTTGGCAAACCCAGCCTGATACGCCAAGTATTTTTCGGTCGTGCGGTACTGTTCTGGCGGAATGTACCCATGATTGAAGACAATCACAGGAAACCCATCTTTTGGTGCTTTGGCGTTCGGAATGGTCAACAGCGCCAGAATTTTTAGACCATCTGACTGGTAACTGGCGATCCACTGACGGTAGTTCACACCGTTTTTCAGTTGCCGCTCGAGCTTGATTTGACTTCCTGGGTACGTTCTAGCTCTTAACGCCACAATACTGTTTGGGTGTGTGCTTGGGTCAGGAAAAACCCGAGCCGCCAAAGCCATGCTACTCAAAAACAATACCGCCAACAAAATTTGGTTCATGCTTTATGGTGCAGTCTGATGGCAGTTAACACAAGCTCGAGTATCACAGTTACGACTGAAGTCGGCATTAGCCCAAGCGATTGTAAAGCTCGAGTTCCCAAACTGCGAGTGGAATCCCGTTCGATTCACGCCTAGCAGCTTCAATGATACGTTGATAACGCTCTATGCAGTCGAGCTGAGTCCACCGTTCCTCTTTGAATTCTGGGATATGTGAAAGAACTATCGCATCAATTGGGCAATGTGGTGGCGTTGCAATTTCACCCAGACACCAAAGGTATTTCAAATACAAGTTCAGTGCTTTTTGCGATTGACCAATCCTAAACCTGCCATTTGTGAGCAAATTCGCGTGTTTTTTTGAAAGCTCTATTGCAAGGTGTTCAATGTTCGCAACATGTCGCTGGTTGCTGATTTCAAGCTTGTAATCTTGGGACAATTCTTCTAACGCTGCTCGAAGTGCTTTTTGGAAAGAACCTCGAGTTTGCACCTCATCGGCGTACATCTTTGCCCGTTGGGTTGTAGCAGCTAAAGTCATGCTGAAAATTTGCCACAGAATAAAATCGTGTTGTGCAGGTGTTTTCATGTTAAGCCTCAGAGAGTCTCAAACTGCAATTTTAAGGCTTCATTCGCGTCAACATGCGCGGGAACGGAATGGCTTCACGCAAATGCGGTATCCCACAAATCCAAGCTATCGTGCGCTCGAGTCCCAAACCAAAACCCGAATGCGGCACAGAACCGTACTTTCGCAAATCCAAATACCAGTCAAACGCCTCGAGCGGTAAACCGTGCTCGAGAATCCTGGATTTCAGCAAATCGTAATCGTGAATGCGTTCCGACCCGCCGATGATCTCGCCGTACCCTTCTGGCGCAATCATGTCGTTGCAGGCGGCAAGGCGAGCATCGTGCGCTTGCGGCTGCATGTAAAACGCCTTGATCGCCGCAGGATAGCTGTGAATCATGACCGGGCGGTCAAAGTGAGAACCCACCGTGGTTTCGTGCGGCGCACCAAAATCCTCGCCCCAAGGCACAGGCTCGAGCGTGTCCACGCCTTCTGGCAGGGTGTTGCTCGAGATTTTTTCGGCAATTAATTTGATCGCGTCGTCATACGAAATTCGCGGAAAATTTCCGCTCGCCGTCGGCTCAAGTTTGCTGACATCACGCTCGAGCATCTCGAGTTCGGTTTTGCAATTCTCGAGCGCCCGACCCACAAGATAACTGACAAAATCCTCTTGCAGGCGCATGTTGTCTTCCCAGTCGTTGAACGCCACCTCGGGTTCGATCATCCAGAACTCGAGCAAATGCCGTCGGGTTTTGCTTTTCTCGGCGCGAAAGGTGGGACCAAAGGTGTAAACCTTGCCGTAAGCCATCGCACCCGCTTCGGCGTACAACTGCCCCGACTGTGAAAGGTAAGCTTTTTCCTCGTCGAACAAACTGATCTCGAACAGATTGGTCGTGCCCTCGACCGCCGTCGGCATGAAAAATGGCGCGTCAAAACGCAAGAAACCCCTGGCATGAAAAAAATCATGAATGGCACGTTGAATTTCATCCCGAATTCTCGAGATTGCCCAAGGTTTACGATGCCGCAAATGCAAATGACGGTAGTCAAGCAAAAACTCCACGCCGTGCTCTTTGGGCGTGATCGGATATTCCTCGACAGGCGCAGCAAAAACCCGCAACGACTTCACGCCAAGTTCAAACCCACCTGGCGCTCGAGCATCGGCGCGAACCGTGCCCGTGACTGCCAAACTGGTTTCCTGGGTGAGATGCTTGGCAAGCTCGAAATCTTCCTCGGAGACATCGTTTTTAAAGACTGTCGCCTGAATAAAACCTGTGCCATCTCTAAGTTTAAGAAAGTGCAACTTACCCTTCGAGCTTTTGTCCGTCAACCAACCGCGAACGGTCACTTCCTGATCCGTGAACTTCGCAACATCCTCGAGATAAATTTGCATGGAGAAGATCATACGATTCTCGAGGGATTTGGGCAAAGGGCAGGGCGCTGCTTGCAGCGTCCCTACACAACACTGATTTGTTATTTACTCGAGATTCCTTTACTCTTTGGACAAAACGTCCTAGAATCTGGTTGTGAATGTCATCAGCAAGAAACGCCTTCTCGAGTTTTGGCAATCACACCCTTTGGCTGAAACCCCGCTCAGAAACTGGTTTAAACTCCTATCGCAAGTTGAACCGACAAACTTTGCGGAAATCAAAGAACTCTTTGGAAGTGTTGACCTCGTTAAGGATTACGTCATTTTTGACACTGGTGGCAACAAATACAGGATCATCGCCATCGTTTACTTCGAGTCAAAATTGGTATTGATTCGGCACGTTTTCACCCACGAAGAATACGACCATTGGAATGCCCTTGAAGAGCAAAAACTCGACGCTCGAGCCAAAAAAGCCAAAATCAGAAAGGCACAATCATGAAATCACTCAGTAAGGTGCTGCACCAATGGGAATCCTTTGCCGAAATCGGACGTGATCTGCTTAAACCCATCTCGAGTGAAGCCGATTATGACAATGTCGTTGCATTTTTAGATGAAATTACAGACCGCATGGAATCGCCAAATGATGTGCGTTACCTGGGTTTGGTGCAACTGTTGGTACAAAATATTGGCGCTTGGGAAGAAGCCAACGTCCAGATTCCTGACAGCAGCCCAGCGGAAATGCTCGGGTTTTTGATGACCCAACATCAAGTGAAAGCCAGCGATTTAAAAAGCTTGGTAGACCAATCGGCGCTCTCCAAAATTTTACGAGGACAACGAAGCATTTCAAAGCAACTGGCAAAAGCACTCGCCGAAAAATTTCGTGTCCCCGTCAGTGTGTTCTTGTAATCAACCAACCAATAAACTTGCCTTTTCAGTGCTCTCCCACGGAAACTCAGACCGTCCAAAATGCCCGTAACTCGTGGTTGGCGCGTAAATCGGACGCTCGAGGTTGAGTTCTTCAATGATGTTTAACGGTCTTGGGTCAAAATGCTCGAGCAGCAAAGCCGCCAGCTTATCGTCGCTCATTTTGCCCGTACCAAAACTTTCGACCCGCAATGACACAGGGTTTGCCTTGCCAATCGCGTAAGCCACCTCGATCATGGCGCGTTTTGCCAGACCCGCCGCGACCAAGTTTTTCGCCATGTACCGCGCATAGTACGCCGCGCTGCGATCCACTTTGGTTGGGTCTTTGCCCGAGAATGCCCCACCACCGTGCGGAATCGCGCCGCCGTAAGTGTCCACAATAATCTTGCGCCCCGTCAAACCAGAATCCGCGCTCGGACCACCAAAAATAAAGCTGCCGCTCGGGTTGATGTAAAAATTGACATCATCGCTCGAGATTTGCGAAGGAATGATCGGACGAATCACGTGTTCGATCACGTCTTTTTTGATTTGCTCCTGCGAAACTTTTTCGTTGTGTTGCGTGCTGACCACAACCGTCTCGAGCCTCACGGGTTTATCACCAAGGTACTCGAGCGTCACCTGAGATTTTCCGTCGGGACGCAAGTATGGCAGTGTGCCATCTTTGCGAAGTTTGGCAAGACGCGCCGCAATCGCGTGCGCCAACGCGAGCGGCATTGGCATCAGTTCTGGGGTTTCATCGGTGGCATAGCCAAACATCAACCCTTGATCGCCCGCGCCACGTAAATTCTTTGGGTCACGATCACCGTTGCGCCACTCCCACGACTCGTTCACGCCACTGGCAATCTCAGGCGATTGCCCGTTGATGGTGTTCAAAACCGCCACATTATGCCCGTCAAAACCAAACTGCGCCTGCGTGTATCCAATGCTGGTAATCGCATTCCGTACCACTTTTTGCACATCCACAAAATCGGCTTTTGAAGTGATCTCACCCGCGACCAGCACCAGACCCGTGGTGCAAAGCGTTTCGCACGCCACCCGAGATTTTGGGTCTTGCTCGAGAAACGCGTCCAGCACAGAATCGGAAATGCGATCTGCGAGTTTGTCGGGGTGACCTTCTGTGACGGATTCGGACGTGACGAGGCGTTTGATGTTTGACATGGGTGCTCCTTTGTTCCCTCTCATCCCCGACCCTTCTCTCCTTGGAGAGAAGGGAGCTTTAGTTCTTTTTTGTGGGACTGAAATGAATGCTCGAGATTCTATTTTTGGGTTTTGTAGGGGTGAACTTGCGACCATGCCCGTTAGGTGCGTTTTATGGTCAAGAACGGGAGAGGGTGACGAGCCTAGGCGAGCGCCCCATGCCCGTCAGGTGCTTCTTCAGGGGCAAGAAGTCGGGTGAGAGTGGCGAGTTCTCGAGTTTCTGGTGTGTACGCCAGAATCGGGGAGAGCCAACGTTCAACTTCTTGCAAACTCAAACCTTTTCTGGCGGCATAATCTCGAGCTTGATCTTCGCCAATGCGTCCAACGGCAAAATACTTGCTTTTTGGGTGGGCGAAGTAAAAACCGCTGACGCTCGAGGCTGGGGTCATGGCGTTGGATTCGGTGAGTTTCAAACCAATTTCGGCAGCCTTCAGAATCTTGAAGAGTTCGGGTTTTTCGGTGTGGTCGGGTTGGGCTGGGTAGCCTGGGGCGGGGCGGATGCCGACGTAACGTTCTTTAATCAGGTCTTTGTTGGAAAGCTCTTCGTTGGCTGCGTAACCCCAGTATTCGCGGCGCACGTCTTGATGGAGTTTTTCGGCGAGGGCTTCGGCAAGTCGGTCTGCCAGGGATTTCACTAAAATGGCGTTGTAATCGTCAAACTCGAGTTCATATTGTTTAGCGAGTTCTTCCGCGCCCTGAATCGTGACCGCAAACATCCCGCAGTAATCGGTCATCCCAGATTCTCGAGGGGCGATAAAATCAGACAGCGCGTGATTCTCGTTTGGTTGTTCGCGTTGTTGGCGCAACGTGTGGAATCTCGAGATCACCGTGTCTTGCTCAAGGATTTCAATGTCATCACCGACGGAATTTGCAGCGTACAAACCAATCACAGCGGAGGCTTTCAAACTTTTCTCGAGCATCAGTTTTTGCAGCATGTTTTGCGCGTCGTTCCATAAAATCTTGGCTTGTTCGCCTAGCGCTGGGTCGTTCAGAATGTACGGGTAAGCACCTTTCATCTCCCAGGCGATAAAGAACGGAGTCCAGTCAATAAAGTCTGTCAGCGTCTCGAGCGCTACGTTCTCGAGCACGGTGCGTCCCAGCTTTTTTGGTGTTATGGGTGCATACTCGAGCTTCGGCGCGTTTTGCCGGGCAGCTTGGAGCGTCAAAAGTCGCGTGGTTCTTTCGGCTCGAGCCTCCCGAAGCGCGGTGTACTCTGCCCGAATTTGACTGGCGAACAGTTCTTTCTCGCTGCCGAGTAATTTTGAGACCACGCCCACCGCCCTTGACGCGTCCAGCACGTGAATCACAGGACTCGAGTAACCAGGCTCGACCTTGACGGCGGTATGCGCTTTACTGGTGGTTGCGCCACCAATCAAGAGCGGAATTTTCATGCCGCGTCGTTCCATTTCTTTTGCCACAAACACCATCTCGTCAAGACTTGGCGTTATCAAACCCGAAAGCCCGATCACGTCCACGTTCTTTTCAATCGCTGTCTCGAGAATCCGTTCTGCGCTGACCATCACGCCCAGATCAATCACCTCGTAATTGTTGCAACCCAGCACGACCCCAACAATGTTCTTGCCAATATCGTGAACGTCGCCCTTGACGGTTGCCATCAAAATTCTGCCCGCATGGGACTGCGAATTTCCACCCGCCAATTTCGCCGCCTCGAGATATGGGGTCAGGTACGCCACCGCTTTTTTCATAACTCGAGCACTCTTCACGACTTGCGGCAAAAACATTTTGCCCGCGCCAAACAAGTCCCCAACAATGTTCATGCCGCTCATCAACGGACCTTCAATCACCTCGAGCGGTTGCGAAAACGAAGCTCGAGCCTCTTCGGTGTCCGCATCAATAAATTCGGTGATGCCATGCACCAGCGCGTGCTCGAGGCGTTTGGTCACGCTCGAGTTTCGCCACGCCGCCTCTTCGGCGGCGGTTTTCTTGATGCCCTTGTACCGATCTGCCAGCGTGACAAGTCGCTCGGTGGCATCCTCTCGCCTGTTCAAAATCACGTCTTCGACATGCTCGAGAAGCTCGGGTTCGATGTCGCTGTACACCGCCAGCATTCCCGCATTGACGATGCCCATGTCCAAACCAGCACGGACAGCGTGATACAAGAAAACCGCGTGCATGGCTTCGCGCACATGATTATTTCCACGGAACGAAAACGACACGTTGCTGATACCGCCCGAAACCAGCGCCCCAGGCAAATTCTGTTTGATCCAGCGCGTGCTTTCAATAAAATCCCTGGCATAATCATTGTGCTCTTCGATGCCCGTGGCAACCGTCAAAACGTTCGGGTCAAAAATAATGTCTTGCGGATTCCAACCAAGTTCCTCAACCAGAATTTTGTACGCTCGAGAGCAAATTTCAATCCGTCGCGCCAGAGAATCCGCTTGACCCGTTTCATCGAACGCCATGACCACAGCCGCCGCACCGTAACGCCGCACGGCACTGGCTTGCCGCCTGAACTCGTCCTCGCTAGCTTTTAACGAAATTGAGTTGACAATGGATTTGCCCTGCACCACTTTTAACCCAGCCTCGAGCACACTCCACTTGCTCGAGTCAATCATGAACGGCACTTTGGCAATGTCAGGTTCTGAGCCTGCCAGATTCAAAAATCGAACCATTGCCGTCTCGGAGTCGAGCATTCCCTCGTCCATGTTGACATCCACAACTTGCGCACCATTCTCGACTTGCTGCCGCGCTATGGCAATGCCTGCCTCGAAATCGCCCGCTAGAATCGCCTTGCTAAACTTGGGCGATCCCGTGATGTTCGCCCGTTCGCCCACGTTCACAAAATTCGTCTCTGGTGTGATGACCAAAGGCTCGAGTCCAGAAAAAACAGGGTTAGAACGGCGTTCTGGGCGAACTCGAGGTTTAACCCCCGCCACCGCATCCGAGATTGCTTTGATGTGCGCTGGCGTCGAACCGCAGCAACCGCCAACAATGTTCAGCAAACCTTCCCGCGCAAAATCTCCCAGAACCCGAGCCATAAATTCTGGCGTGTCATCGTACTCACCAAAGGCGTTTGGCAAACCAGCGTTCGGGTGACACGAAACAAATTCTGAAGCCACGCTCGAGAGGGTGCGGATGTACTCGCGGAACATTTCAGCGCCAAGCGCACAATTTAAACCAACCGACAGCAAGTTTGCGTGCGCGACAGACACGTAAAATGCTTCCGTGGTTTGCCCCGACAAGGTGCGCCCAGACTGATCCGTGATCGTGCCAGAAAGCATGATCGGCACTCGAGTCTCGAGTTTTTGAAAGACGTTTTCGGCTGCGTAAAGCGCGGCTTTGGCGTTCAAGGTATCGAACACCGTTTCGATTAACAGCAAATCAACGCCACCCTCGAGCAACGCCTCCGTCTCCTCCTCATAGGTTTCTACAAGATCATCAAACGTCACCGCCCGAAATGCCGCATCCTCAACCTTCGGGCTGATGCTCGCCGTGCGATTTGTTGGACCTATCGAACCCGCCACAAAACGCGGTTTGTGAGGCTCGAGCTTCGTGAATTCATCCGCCGCCTGACGCGCCAACCTCGCACCCTCGAGATTGATTTGATACGCGAAATCCTGCATCTCGTAGTCCGTTTGCGCGATTCGCGTGGCGCTGAACGTGTTCGTGCTGATGATGTCCGCACCCGCCGCCAGGTACTTTCGGGCAATCTCGAGCGGAATGTCAGGACGGGTGATGTTGAGAAGATCGTTGTTGCCAAACAGGTTAAACGGTGTTGGGAAACTGGGGTGACGGAAATCTTTTTCGTGAAGATTGTACGATTGAATCATCGTACCCCACGCGCCATCCAGCACCAGGATTCGAGATTCCAGACTATTTAGGATCAATTCATGACTCTTGATTTTTATCACAAATTAGACTCCTGCCGCCAAAATTTGATCGGCTAGTTTTTGAAGTTCGGTAATAGATATCAAGCATTTTCTGAGTCGAGAAACATCAGTGGAATTTAGTACAAGTGGTCTAACAGGATGCATTATTTTATTTCGGATATCTGGTATTTTATTTGCTGAGTCTTCATATTTGTTTTTTGTATTGAAATTCATTGCTTTTCGTAACTCTTCAGAATTACCGATAATTTTAAGAATCTGAGTTAAATTTGCCCCATTAATTGGACGAAGGTTTACCTTGTTTCTTTTCGCAATTTCCCAGCCACCGATTAGCAACATTTGTTGATCTTGATTTAATAAATTAATCCACTCCCAATGATCCTCAAATTTTTGATCAACAATTTTTGACAAACTAACTTCCAACTCAGCAAATAATTGATATAGTATTGCTCTAAAAGAACTTTTATTTAAATCAGCAAGAGTAAGTAAGCCAAGGACAATACCATCTTCTTCTTTTGTTCCTTGGGTTACTAATACCGATTTGGTATTTTCAAAAATTCTTAATATTTCGTTAAAACTAGTTTTTGAAGATGTAAAATCTTTTTTGATGAAACTACTTTTAAAACTTAATTTCATTTTCCTTTTAAATAGATAATGTAAATCTTTTGTTTCAATAATACCTAGTACGCCTTGTGAGTCTTCTGTAAGCACTGGAGCTTGATCGAATTCATCATAATCAAGTCCATTAAGTATGTCTATTTCTATTTTTCCTATATTTACATTTAAACATTGTGGAATTTCCGTAAGAATTCCAGATATATCAAGTTCATAAGAAAATTCTGAACTTTGATTTTCCTCACTTATTTTTGTAGCAGCAGTAAACATATAACCCCTTAAGAACGCAAAGATATTTTCTCTAATAAAAGTCTAAATCAATTAATTCTTTTACCACCACTCGAGCGGCACGTCAGGAAACTCGAGCGGCGCGACTTTCATCCCAACTTTGTACGTGCGTTTGCTGGCGTATTCGGTATCAAAAGGTTCGCGGTACACCTCGAGTAAATTCTTATTTAAATTGAGAATCCAAACTTCAGGAATCGTATTTCGGGCGTAAGCCTCGAGTTTCACGCCAGAATCGCGTATCAGGGTCGTGTCTGAAACTTCGATCACCAACAGCGCATCTCGAGATTCGACATTGCGATTGTCGTATTCTTCGGCTGGCAGCCGAAGCAAAGCAATGTCAGGTTCGACAAAATCTGGTGGCGGGGAAAGTAAAATCATTGGAAGTTGCGCAGAGACAATTGCAGCTTCTCCCAACAGCTTCTCGAGTCTTTTCGAGAGTTTGCGTACCGCTTGAGCGTGTGGTGGTTTTTGCATGGCTTTGACCGTAATCTCCCCGTTTAAAAGCTCGACTCGAGCATCCCCAAATTGTCCCTCGTCGCTCATCCGCTCAAATAGCTCGAGTGTGAACTTGTAAGGTCCTTCCACAAGTTGCGTTGCGGGTTTTTCAGCGAAAGCAGTCATAAGAAAAGTTTAGTCCTCCTTCGCAAACCGTCAAGCTCGAGGCACACCAAGCACTTCTGAAACCACTTTAGGTCGTCCGAGCGGGTACAAATGCACTCCAGCAACGCCCAACTCTCGAAGCTCGAGAATGTTGCGCATAGCCCATTCAATGCCTGCAATGCGTCCCCTGGCTCTCAAGTCATCCATGAGCGCGTCAGGAATCTGCGTCCATTTCCCAACGCGCTGCGCCATCTCGAGGCTGCGAACGGGCAAGATGCCGTACAAGACTGGAATCGGGGTTTTGCCACCGAATGCGTTCTGGAATTTTTCGACGGTCTGCACGTCAAACACGGGTTGGGTTTGGGCAAAATTCGCGCCCGATTCTATTTTCTCGAGGAAACGGCTTTTTTCACGCTCAAAGTCGTTGCTGCCAGGATTCGCGGCAACGGCAATGTGAAGGTCTGTGCCGCCCTCGAGTTCGCGTCCGGTCAGGGCATGACCGGTGTTCAGGTTTTTCACCAGGTTTGCCAGTCCCACCGCGTCGAGTTCAAACACGCCTTTGGCGTTTGGGTGGTCGCCGCGTTCGGGCGAATCACCGTTCAAGACCAGCACGTTTTTCAAGCCCAGCGCGTGCGCTCCTAAAAGTTCGGCTTGAAGTCCCAAAACATTTCGGTCACGGCAGGTAAAATGCGCGATCACCTCGAGATCGGTCTGGATTTGCACCAAATGCGCGGCAACCAGCGGGGTCATTCGTAAATTGGCTTGTGGGCTGTCGGAAATGTTGACCGCATCCACCAAATGCCGTACCGCTCGAGCTTCAGCCAGTGTCGCTTCGGGGTTGCTGCCTCGTGGCGGGTCGAGTTCGGCGGTGATGACGAATTGGTGTCCAAGTTTTTCTTTTAAAGTCACGAAAAAATCCCTTTCCATAGTGAACGGAAGGGAGTCTCGAGAGACTTGGTTTGCACCCTTCCTTATCTTCCCGCGAAAAACTCGCGGCTGGATTTAGCACCTGGACATGACGGGGTAAGTCATCTGGTTGCTGCGGCTTCAAAGGGTCAGTCCCTCCACCGCTCTAGATAAGCAACTCGAGAAACTCGAGCTGAGGGAAGTTTAAGGTTAATGGATAAGTTCTGTCAACCAATTGAGAATTTTGAAGTATTGTAAACTGGCGGTATGATGCACCTTGTGAAAAAAGTTTTCTCCAAAGTTGAATCCTAGAAATCGAGAAGTGAAATCTTGTTAGGAACGAGGGGCACATCTGGTGTGGTTCGGGTGGTGACGCGGGTGCTGGTCACGCCAGAAGTTCAGCTTGAAGA
>JAYTKL010000311.1:0-3007 GCA_043730305.1 Deinococcales bacterium
CTTGCGCACCCCAGCCACCATCACCTTAAAGCAAACCGGCAACACCACCATCACCCCAGCCCCACTGGCGGGTGCAACCGCCCAAGCCATCACCGTCGATGCTCAAGCTGGTAAAACAGCGGTCGTCACCCTCGAGTACGCCGTGTCCCAAAGCCTCGAGATCAGCCCAAGTGAACTGAATTTGAACGTGGGCGAAACGGGCAGTTACACCGTGAGTGCCAAAACCGACTTCCCAAGCGCCATTCCAGTCACCATCAACCTGAGTTTGCCAGACGGACTCGAGGCTTTGGGCGTGACACGGGTCACGGGGACAACCAAAGCGGGTGAACCAATGACCCTGGTCGTGCCAGTCAAAGCCAATGCCGAAATCGTGAACGGTACGGTGCGTGCCAGCCTCGAGCCAAACTGTGGTGTGGTCGCCAGCGCCACTGTGAATGCCGCCCCTGTTGTGGTTGTTGTCCCACCAGCACCAGCCGAATTAAAACTGACCAAAACCGTGGACAAAGACGTTCTTGCTGCGGGTGAACTTGCCACATTCACAATCACCGTGACCAACACGGGTGGCAGCAGCGCCGACGGTGTTCGTTTGACCGACGTGCTGCCAACAGGTTTGACGGGCATCAATATCGATCAAACCTTTGACCTGGCGGCTGGGGCAAGCAAGACCTTCAGCCTGCCAAGCACTGCCAACGGTGAGGCTCGAGGGATCATCACCAACACCGCGCAAGTGGTTTGGAACGGACAGACCTTAAATGCACCAGCCAGTGTGCGCGTGCTCGAGCCAGCCCAACTGACCTTGACCAAAACCGTGGACAAAGACGTGGTCGAGGCGGGCGATAAAGTCAATTTCACCATCACCGTGACCAACACTGGAAGCTCAGTCGCCACAGCCGTTCATTTGACCGACTCTTTGCCTGCTGGTTTGAGCGGTGAAAAAATCGATCAAACTTTTGACTTAAACCCAGGCGAAATCAAAACCATTGAACTCCCTGCCACCGTGGGCGGTGAGGCTCGAGGGCTTATCACCAACACTGCCAATGTCGATTGGAATGCTCAAAAACTGAGTGCTTCAGCCAGCGTTTCTGTGCTCGAGCCAGCCCAGTTGAAACTGTCCAAAACTGTTGACAAAGACGTGCTTGAAATTGGCGACACCGCAAACTTCACGATCACCGTGCAAAACACAGGCAGTTCAGTCGCCACAGCCGTTCGTTTGACCGATGCGCTGCCCGTTGGCTTAAGCGGTGTGAACATTGACCAGACGTTCGACCTGAAATCTGGCGAAATCAAGACCTTCACACTGCCAACCACCGCGAATGGTCAGGCTCGAGGCAAAATCATCAACACCGCGCAAGTGGTTTGGAACGGACAAACCCTGAATGCGCCCGCCAGCGTCACCGTGCTCGAGCCAGCCGAATTGACCTTGACCAAAACTGTGGACAAAGACGTGCTCGAGGCGGGTGACACCGCAACCTTCACCATTATGGTCAGTAACACTGGTGAATCCACCGCCAAAGCGGTGCGCTTGACCGATGTGCTGCCTGTCGGCTTGCTTGGCACAAACCTTGATGAAACCTTTGACCTGGCAGCGGGCGCGACCAAGACCTTCACGCTTGCCACCACCGCCAGTGGTGCAGTCCGAGGCACAATCATCAACACCGCGCAAGTGGTCTGGAATGCTCAAACCCTGAAAGCCCCAGCCAGCGTGACCGTGCTCGAGCCAGCCCAAATCAAACTGACCAAAACCGTAGATAAAGATGTGGTCGAGGCGGGCGAAAACGTCAACTTCACCATTTCTGTGACCAACACCGGCGCTTCGCTGGCGCAAGGTCTGCGCTTGACCGACGTGTTGCCTACAGGGTTAATCGGTCAGGGTTTGTTGGAAAGCTTTGATCTGAAACCATCTGAAACCAAAACCTTCCAAGTTGCTGCCACCGTGACCAACAATGCCAGCGGTGTCATCACCAACACCGCCAAAGTCACTTGGAACGGTCAAGAATTCACCGCCCCAGCCAGCGTGCGGGTGCTCGAGCCAGGACAATTGAAACTGACCAAAACCGTTGATAAAGACGTGGTGCAGTCAGGTGACGCCGTTAACTTTAGCCTGACCGTCACCAACACGGGCAGCAGCACCGCTCGAGGGATTGAACTGGTGGACGTGTTGCCAGTCGGTTTGAACGGTCAGAACCTCAACCAGACTTTTGATCTGAAAGCAGGGGAGAGCAAGACCTTTGCCGTTCCTGTCACTGTTGCGGATAACGCCAGCGGTTCAATCACCAACACCGCCAACCTGAGTTGGAACGGGGCAAAACAACAAGCCAGCGCCAGCGTTCGGGTGCTCGAGCCTGCCAACCTCAAACTGACCAAAACCGCAGACCGCAGCAGCGCCCAACCCGGCGAGAAGGTCAACTTCACGATTACCGTGGTCAACACTGGTGCAACCCGCGCCAGCAACATTCAAGTTTCCGACGTGCTGCCAGCAGGTTTGAACGGCGAAAACCTGTTTGAAACCTTCAACCTCGAGCCAGGTCAAAGCCGTACATTTACGGTGGTCACCACCACCTCAAACAACGCGGTGGGCGAACTCGAGAACGTGGCAACCATCAAATGGAACGGCACGACCCAAACCGCCAACGCCAAAGTTCGGGTCAACCCAATCATTGACCTGGCGATCACCAAACGCGTTGACCAGAGTCAAGTCAATATTGGCGATACAGTCCTGTACACGATCACAACCACCAACAACGGACCAAGTGCCGCGACGGGCGTCAGCGTCACAGATGACCTGCCAGTCGGACTCGAGTACGTCAAGGCAACAGTCAGCCAAGGCACAGTCAGCGCCAGCAACGATATTGTGACCGCCAACATTGGAACGCTGCCCGTCGGCGCAACCGTCACCATCACCGTGACCGCCAAAGCCACAATCGAGGGCAAAATTGTCAACACCGCCACCGTCAAAGGCTTTGAGACCGAAACGACCCTGGTCAACAACAGCGCCCAAGCCAGCCTC
>JAYTKL010000312.1:0-27568 GCA_043730305.1 Deinococcales bacterium
TTGGATCGCAATGTCCTTCCCTCCGCTTTTGAGGCTGCCGAAGTCGCCCCTTCAGAACCAGCCAAACCAGGACTTGGACGGGCTGCTATGCGCACCGAACCGCTGCCAGAGTTAAAATCTTTTGCCAAGCCCGAACCAAAAAAAGGTTTGTTGGACAAGTTGTTCAAACGCAAGTCTTAAGGTTTTAACGCTCGAGCTTTGCGGGTGTCCGAGGGCGAACAAAGGCGACGCAACACAAGCCCAAAATTGCCAAGATCAGCACGCCCTCCCGCGTGCCAAAACGGGCGAACAATGCCCCAACGAACAATGCTCCTGGCGGTGCAAACCCCGCGAAAACAAGTGTGTAGACGCTCATGACCCGGGCTCGTAAATAATCTGGCGTGCTGAGTTGAACCGTTGAGTTCGCGCTGATCGTGAACGCGATCATGCCCATGCCCGCCACACCAATGCCCAACGCGGCAAGCTCGAGGTTTGGCGTGAAGTACAAACTGCCCATGCCCAGGCACAACACTATCGCGCCCAATGTCATGAGGCGAACTCGAGCCTCTGGCGGACGTGAGGCTGTGAAAAATGCTCCAAGCGCAGCGCCGATACCAAATGCAGAGCCAAGCAATCCAAAACCTGTCTCTTTGAGATTTAAAGCAAATTTGGCATAGGTTGGTGTGATGATCTGAAAATTAATAACCGTCAGTGATAACAACCCCAGCAACACGATCGTGTCACGAACCGCCCGATTTGACCAAACGTAACTTAAACCAATCCGAATATCCTCGAGCATCCTGTGCTGACCAGAATCTTCTGCGGCACGGTATTTCAAACTCGAGATGGCGATAATGACACCCAAAAAAGATGCCGCGTTCAACCAAAAAATTGTGTACAAACCGAAAATTGGCGCGAGCAAACCAAAAATTGTGCCGCCCAAAACCCGAGCCGTATTGAAGCTTAAGCTGCCCAGTGCGACGGCGTTGGACATTAAATGTTTTGGCACAAGTTGCGGGATCAAAGACTGTCTGGCGATGATGTCAAACACGTTCGCCAAACCCGACACGAAAGCGATAATGGCGACGATTTGGAAACTGGCAATTTTCAGGTAGACCACCAAACCCATGCAGACCGCCATCAGCATCAAAATGATTTGGGTCACGATCAAAACGTGTTTTCTCGAGAAACGATCCAAGATTGCACCCGCAAAAAGTGACAGCACCAATGAAGGCAACCATTGAATCGCGTTTAAAATACCAAGTTGAACCGTGGCAGCCGAACGGTCTGTGAACAAACCCAGCACCAACCAGCTTTGGGCGCTCGATTGCAACCAAGACCCGATCAGGCTAAACCATTGCGAAATCCAAAACCGACGGTATTCGGGAATCTCGAGGGCGGCAAAGGTCTTCACAACGACTTTAGTTTAACGCCATCGGTTGAATTGAATCTGAAGCTCGAGATACACGGGTCAGGATTTGGAAAAGTCAAGTTCAAATTGTGGACTCTTTAACAAAGTGAATTGAGATGTTAGTTATGGCTCGAGAATCAAGTTTGATTTTTTAATAAATTTCCTTACGTCATTTTCAATAAAATGATTTGGCTTCCAGCCTGAAATAATCTTATCAATATAAAAAGCATCTAATATACTTAAAGTTAAACCAGTTATAGTACCTATATTACTAGGTATAAAACTATCTATAGCTACACCAAGACCCGTTAAGATAACCCATCTTGCGCTTTTAACGGGCAATTTGTCAAAAATCGTTTCCTTAGTGATTTCTCTATGATAATCTTTAAATAAATTATGATCTGGTTCAATTTTTGAAACCCAATCTTTAAACTTTTTAGATTTGATTAGAGCTTTAATTATGTCATTTAGATCTATGATCCCAGAATTTACAGCTTCTTGAATTGCTTTTGAATTATCAAAAACAAAATTAGAAAAATTACTAATTTCAAGTTTATTTTTATTACTTTTTTCGATAATATAATTAATTTTTTGTAATGCTAAATTTGCACTTAATTGACTAGAAGATAATTCTGAAAAATTTTTGGACGAAAAATAAAGTTCTGCCTCTACATTTAAAATATGTGTTAGCATATACGCTTGTGAAAATAAGGGATCACTTAGTGAGGTAAATTTACGAAAATATAGATTTATATTTTCAAAGTCAATGTTTGTGTCTATCTCAATACCATTTACTGTTTTTGAAGTATTAAAATAATACTTTGAGGTATCTAATGTGTCTTTACATAGTTCCTTTAATATTGACTTAGTTGCTAAATTGATATAGTTTTGATCTAACGTCGAAAAACGTGCTCCTTCTAAAATTATAGGATCATGTTCCAAAACTCTAATTTTACCTTCAATTGCATTGGCGATTCTTTTTCCCTTCCCAGATTTTCCAGTAGAAACAACACATAAATCTCTAATTATTTTCTGATAGCTAAACTTTGGTGAAGACCAAGTAGTGAAATCATGTATTGATAATTTTCCAACCGTATTTGACATAACACCAATACCTGATTCAGTATAATCTATTACTAAAAGACTTTCGTTTATTAAGAGTAAAAGATTTTCTATACCAAAATATTGAAATAATTGTTCCATAATACTAAAATCAGCAATTACTGTAACTTTTTTATAAAAAAACATTGCTTCGATAAGTCTACCAATGTCTAATGGCTTATCTTGGGTATTCTTATATTGACTTGAAAAAGTGATTGACTCAAACATTTGTGGTTAACTCCTTAAAATAAAACAGATGGGCTGCTCTGTGTCAGGTAATTTAAATGCTTTTGAAGAGCAACCCCTCTTTGGCTTTCACAATCGCATAAACTTAATTTGCGACTATTTTCTTTACGCTAGGAAGTTCGATTTCGTTCCCAAATTCAAATACAGAAAAATCATGATTACGTTGCATTTCGAGTTACTGTCATATCAAATCTCAAATCACATCCCGAATCGAAACCTGTTCCGCTCGAGCTTGCAATTCCACTTTCAACAACGTATTCACAGGTTTCTCGAGCATTGGGTCGGCTTCCAGAATACTTTTGGCGAGGTTTCTGGCTTGCTCAATAATTTCGGTGTCCCTTGTCAAATCACCCAATTTCAAATCGGGCATTCCGCTTTGTCGCGTGCCGCGCAGTTCTCCGGGTCCACGAAGACGCAAATCGGCTTCGGCAATTTTAAAACCGTCGGTTGTGCTTTCAATCACTTTCAGGCGCTCTTTGGTTTTTTTGCTGTGATCGCCGGCAATCAGTACGCAATAACTTTGCTTGTCGCCACGTCCAACCCGCCCGCGAAGTTGATGCAGTTGCGAGAGTCCAAACCGCTCGGCATTTTCGATCACCATGATGCTGGCGTTGGGAACGTCCACGCCAACCTCAATCACGGTGGTGCTGACCAGCAGATCAAACTCGAGCGCCCGAAATCGGTTCATGATGGCATCTTTTTCGCTTGGGTGCATTTTGCCGTGCAAGAGTTCAACTCGAGCGTCTGGCAGAATCTGTTTGAGGTCTTCGGAGAGTTGGGTTGCCGCCAGAATCTCGGTCATTTTTTCGGATTCTTCAATGAGCGGCGCGACGACGAAGGCTTGTCGTCCCTCGAGAATCTGTTTCATGACAAAGCTGTAGGCTTGGCGGCGGTGCGTGTCCATTAAAAGTTTGGTCTGAATCGGCGTTCGACCTGGCGGCAATTCGTCTATCGTGGTCAACTCGAGGTCGCCATAAGCGGTCAGCGCCAGGCTGCGCGGGATGGGTGTGGCGCTCATCACGATCACGTCAGGACGGTTTGCGAGGAGGGCGCGGCGTTGTTGCACCCCAAAGCGGTGTTCCTCGTCCACCACAGCCAAGCCAAGCCGTGCAAATTCAACGCCTTCTTGAATCAGTGCCGACGTGCCAACGATCACGTCCACCTCGCCTTTTTTGATGCGCTCTCGAGCCTCAGTGCGTTCCCTGCCGGTCATTGCGCCTATCAATAATTCGACCCGAACGCCGAGCGGGTACAGGTATTTGCTCAAACTCGAGAAGTGCTGTCGTGCCAGAATCTCGGTGGGTGCCATCAGTGCGCCCTGAAAACCGTCTCGGGTGGCAAGGTAGAGCGCACTGGCGGCGACGGCGGTTTTGCCCGAACCGACATCGCCCTGAATCAGTCGCGCCATCTGCTTGGGTTGGCGCATGTCGGTCGCAATCTCGAGAATGGCGCGGCGTTGGGCGTTGGTGAACCGAAATGGCAGCATTCGTTCAAACTCGAGCATGTGCTCGTCGAGCGCCCTGAATTGCTTGCCCTCCAGAGTGCTGCCGCCCTGCAAGAGCATCCGAAGCTCGAGGAACAAATACTCGTCAAATTTCAATCGTTCCAAAGCGGTTTCAAGTTCCTCGAGTTCGCTTGGGTTGTGCGCCTCACGTAAGGCTTGGCTGTAAGGCATGATCTTGTACATGCCGCGCTGGTGGCTACTCAAAAAATCTTCGGGTTCGGGCAGGGCTTCAAAAGTTTGGCGCACAACTTTGCGAATAAAAGCTTGCGAGATGCCTTCGGTGGTGTGGTACACGCCAATGATGCGGTCGGTGCTGAAACTATCAAAGCCCTCGTCGTCGTTTTCGAAGTATTCGACCGCCAGCTCGAGTTTGCGTCCGAAACGTTTGGCTTTGCCCGTGATAATTAGGCGGTTGCCCTCTTTCAGTTGCCCTTCGACCCAGGGTTGATTGAACCAAGTCGCGGACAGCGTATTGCCAAATTCGTCACGCAAATTGGCTTTTAAAATGAGCATCCCTTTGCGCGGCGAGTGACGGGTCTTGTCCGTGACCGCACCGACCACGGTGACTCGAGCGCCGTCCTCTATCGTGTGAAATCCTGGCAGTCGGCGGCGGTCTTCGTAACGCCTTGGGTAATTATGAAACATGTCGCGCAAGGTTTTAATCCCAAGTCGCGCCAGTTTTTTTGGCGCACTGGGCGCGAGTGGCAACCTGGTGATTTCCGAATCTGGCGTGAAAATCGTGCGCTCGAGCCTGGGAAGCTCGAGTTTTTTACTTGTTACAGGTTTGGAATTTGAGATTGGTTTTCGTTCCGCCTCGAGCAAGTCAAGCGCTGTTTTCAGATTCTCCGCCCGTTCGGTTAGGCTCATGATGCCGTAACCATCCAGCACTTCACGTACCTTCGGGAACGGTTGCGCCACGTTATTCAGTAACGCCTCGAGTCCAGCCGTGACCACACGGTTCTGACAGCCCATCGCCAATTCTCGCTCGAGGGGTTTTATCAGTCGTTCGCGCAGTTCATCACGGGTTGGCACAGGTTCAGTTTACCCCAAACGAAATGTTTTGCTGTAGGGGCGAACCTTGCGACAAAGCCCGTCAGGTGCGTCTTTTTGTCAAGAAGTGTTCGCCCTCTCAGGCACAACGATTTATCCTCATTTGTCCTCGAGTCTCGAGGTTCATTCATTCGAGTTTCTAAATTTTCGGTCTTCCTGCGGTGGTCGCTCGAGTGCCATTTGCGTCTCTGTGGGTTTAAACCCGACACTTTCGTAAATTCTGGCGGCGTGATATTCGGGGTCGGCGCACATCACCAAGACTTTTGGCTTGTGATGCTCGAGTGCGTGTTTGGCGGCGGTGTAGACCAGCGTCCCGCACAATCCACGGCGGCGGTAATCGGCGTGGGTTTCGACACTCTGAAACCTGCCCACGCCGTGCTCGAGGAACAATCCCAGGCTCGAGACCATTTTGCCGTCCATAAATGCGCCCCACCAGTTGCCGAGTCCAGCTTCAGTCATGCGCTGGTACTCGAGCATTTTGCGGCGAATGAAGAGTTTATAACCTTCGGGTTCGTGATCGTCGTTGCATTCGATTCTGAGGGCAATGACTTGTTCCCAATCGTCTTGGGTCAGTATTGGGCGGTATTCGGCAGCGGTATTCACTTTTGGTGGCGCGTGAATTTCGCTGGCAGTCATCACGACAGTTTCAACCACGTCAAATCCCAATGCCTCGAAGTCTCGAGCCGCGCCCATTTCGCCGCCCACACTGTCAAAACCAAAAACCGTGTGCTTGGAATCTGGAAACTCGAGTTTGGAGATGTCCATCCATTGCGTGACATCTTGCTCTTCGGGAGGTTTGGGAAACAAGATGTAATTTCCATACCAAAACGTTGGATTGCTTGGCGTGCGAATCACGGTGTAATCGCCCATGTCAACAATTTCACCCGAGAATCTGGCGAAAATCAGGTCGGTTTGATAACCAAGAGATTTGATTTGCATTCATCGAGTTTACGGACTTTCAGGCTCGAGTGTCACACGCCAAAATGCTTACTGAATCGGGCTGAGGCTGGCTTCGCGCACTTGCACCAGGCTCGAGTACCTTGTGATGCTGTCGGTGCTCTGCGTTAGCTCGAGCTTGCCCGTGATGCGAATTTTCTCGCCCGTGGTTGGTAGTTTTTGCCCGTTTGCCAAGTACACGAACACGCTGTCGGTGGAGACGGGCACGGCTTCGGTTTCTGCATTTGGAAAAATAACCGTGATCGAACTCGGGTAATCCGCGCTTTCATCACATGGCGAGCATACGGTTTTGCGCGTTCTGGTCAGCACGAAACGGTCTGGAATGTTCGGGTCGCTCGCCGCAAATCCTGTCACTGTGACCTGTCCGCCCCGCAACTCGAGCGTCTGCTTGGCGTATACCGCCCCGCGTTCGGAAATGCTCGAGAAGAGTTTTGGAATCTCGAGTTTGACGGCTGGTTTGCTGGGTTTGGAGAATGCGAAAGCGCCGATTGCTGCAATGATCGCAGCAATCAGCCCCAGGGCGAAGATGTTATTTATTTTGAGTTGCATTTAAACCCATCGCGTTCGCCATCGCAAAGAAAATTTCGGTCTGATCCATGCTGCCTTGGAAGAGTTTCGCGCCAGGTCCAAAGGCAAACAATGGCACAGGGTCGGCGGTGTGAACGCCCTGCGATTGGTCTTTGGGCAGGTTGCCGATGCGTTGGAACGCGCCAGGTTCGGAGCAGACTTTCGGGTTGGGCACAAATCCGCCTTTGCCGTCAGATATTGTTGGTGCTTGATACACTTCGCGCCCAGAGTACGTCTCGCAGTAATCGGGATGAGCGCCAAAACCGACCGCCAAACCTCGAGCTGCAATGGGCAGCGGAATGCCGTTTTGATCGAGTTTTTCGTAGTAATTCGGGAAGCTCGCCTTTTCGTAAACTTGCGCGGCGTCACGGTTGCCCGCACCTTTGGTGGTGTCGTAACCACCAAAGACCGTCAAGCTGTGACCGTGATCGGCAGTGACGATAATCAGTGTGTCGTCTCGTTTTGCCGCCCATTCTTTTGCCAGTTTCACGGTCTTGTCAAGCTCGAGCACGTCAAACATGGCGCGAGTCCAGTCGAGCGGGTGCAGGTACTTGTCCACCATGCCCGCCTCGACCATCAAGAAGAAACCTTTGTCGTTTTTCTCCAAGCTGCCGATTGCCGTATTGGTCATGTCCCACAAGTACGGCATGTCGGTGAACGCGCCGAGCATTTCAGGGCGTTTCCAGGTGGCACGATCCAAATAGCTTGGGAAGTTATCGAGGTTGAACAAGCCAAACAACTTCTCAGGAGCGCCCGCCTTCAACAAATCTGTGCGGTTGCCCACAAACGTGTAACCCATCTTTTGCGATTCGGCAATCCAGTCCGTCGCGTCTTTGCGCCTCGAGCCGCCAGCAGTGCTTGGGATAAAGTCTTCAGACCCTCCGAACATCAGTACATCTGGTTTGACGTTGCCCTTAAAGTATTGGTCGGCAATCGAGGCGTAATCGCCGCGCCTGCGGGTGTGGGTGGCGAAGGCGGCAGGGGTGGCGTCCGTGCCGAAAACATTGCTGACAATGCCGACGCTCGCGCCACGTGAACGCTTCAAGATTTCGGTGATGATCTCGGCTCGAGGGTTATCCAGCGTGTCCGCCGAGTTGTCGCGGTAAACATTGAGCGCATTGACTTCGGCTTTTTGACCTGTCGCAATGCTGCTGGCGCTGTTGGCGCTGTCCACAATGTAGGAGTCAAAACTGCTGGTCGAAATGCTCGCCATGCCGTCCGCGCCCGCTTCCATCTCGAGCTTGCCGCGCGGCATTCCGTTGCTCGGGTTGTAACCCTTGGCGATCACCTGAGCGCCGTGCATGGTGTTCCAACTCATGCCGTCGGCGATGAACAAGATCACATTTTTGGCGGGTTTTAAAGGTCGGGTTGGCGCGACGCCAGTCCAGGCGATGCGTTTGCTGACTTCGCCTTTGGCATCGGTCAGTTTGACCAGTACCTCGTTTGCGCCACTTTTTGCCGAAATATTGCGCAGTGTCCACTCGGCTTGACCCGCCCCTTGCGAGGTTTGTACAAAATCGGTGAGCGCCTTGCCATTCAAGCTGATCGAGTAATTCTTTAAATCTTCGAGCTTCGAGGCTTCCACGCGCAAGTCCACGCGTTGACCCGCCAATAGTTTCGCGCCGTCGTAAGGGTAGACGTTGATGTCCGCTTCACTTGGAGCGCCGAACGCCGAAACCACGGTGGCTGCGATGGGCAGAAGCACCAGTGGATACCAGTTCTTTAAATTGGTTTTCACATGGCTAGTCTGAAACGGTATTGTCAACCCTTTGTCAGCCCACGCTCACCATCAGTCTCGAGTTTTAGAGAGAAATTCACGCAAAGATGGAAGCTCAAGATTCCAAGCCTTGATAACTCTTGATTTAATAATATGCAGTATTCTAGAATTTCATCATGGAATCCAAAGTAGAATATCTAGATCACCTTGATTTTCAAATTCTCGAACATCTCACACAAAACGCTCGAGTTACCTGGACAGAACTTTCCGCCAAACTCAATTTGTCTGCTCCCGCCATCACCGAACGTGTGCGCAAACTCGAGGAACGCGGGGTCATCCAAAATTACACGGTCTTGCTCGAGCCTGAGCTTCTTGGTTGCGAGTTGCTGGCGTTTATCGCGGTGCAAATTCCAGATTTAAAATCTCGCAAAAGTTTTCTCGAGCGGATCAAAACCATGCCCGAAGTGCTCGAGTGTCATCACATGTCTGGTGATGACGATTACTGGCTGAAGGTACGCTGTGCGGGGACAAAAGCGCTCGAGAAGATCATCACCGAAGAGCTGAAATCCATCTCGAGCGGCATCAAAACCCGTACCAGCATCGCGCTCTCGAGTTTGAAAGATTCGCCAAGTTTGCCATTGCGGAGCGCATGATGGATTTTGGGTTTTTCTTAAAAGGTTTTTTGATTGGCATTTCGATTGCCGCGCCTGTCGGTCCAATTGGCTTGTTAACCATTCGCCGCACCCTGGCATTTGGGCGGATTGCGGGTTTTGCGTCTGGTTTGGGTGCGGCGACTGCCGACGCGGTTTTTGGCAGCATTGCGGCGTTTGGCATCACCGCCATCTCGAGCGTTCTGATCGGTGCAAAAGTCTATTTGGGCGTGATTGGTGGTTTGTTCTTGGTTTTTCTGGGCTGGCAAACGTTTGTTTCCAAACCCGCCGAGCACGCCGCAGAATCTCGAGCCTCGAGCCTCAGTGTGATTTACGGGTCAACGTTTTTGTTGGTGCTCACGAACCCAATCAGCATTTTGTACTTCACGGCAATCATCTCGAGTGTCGGTGCGGCTGGGAATTTATGGTCTGCCAGTGCAATGGTGTTTGGCGTTTTCATGGGTTCGGTGATGTGGTGGTTTTTCCTGAGTTTTATCGCCAGTTTGCTTAAAACCCGTATCACACCGACAAATCTTCAAATCGTGAACCGCGTTTCTGGCATCATCATTGCTCTGTTTGGCGTTTGGGCTGTTGCCAGCGTTCTATTCAAAATCTAGCCGCAAAGCACAATCTCGAGATACACTGGGTTCATGCTGAATTACCTGCTCATTTTTGTGCCGATCACCGCCTTGCTCGAGTTTGTGATTCATCCTGGCGACGTTTGGATTTTTATTTCGGCGGCATTGGCGATTGTGCCGCTTGCGGGTTTGATGGGGCGTTCGACGGAGGCGTTGGCAGCCCGAGCGGGCAGTGCGATTGGTGGGTTGTTGAATGCCACGTTTGGTAATGCCACCGAGTTGATTATTGCGTTTTTTGCGCTTCAGGCTGGAAAAATCGATGTGGTCAAAGCCAGCATTACGGGTTCGATGATTGGCAATTTGCTGCTGGTCTTGGGTATGGCGGTCTTTTTGGGTGGTTTAAAGTTTCCGGTGCAGCGTTTTAACCGTCAGGCTGCCAGTTCGCTTGCCAGTTTGTTGGTGATTTGCACAATTGCTTTTTTGGTACCGGCGTTATTTGATTTTACGGAGCGCCTTAATGGTGTTTCAGGTACGCAGCAAGTGATTTCTGATGGGCAGTTATCCTTGGCGGTCAGTTTTGTGCTGATTGGTTTGTATGTACTTAACATGGTTTTTAGTTTGTTCACCCACAAAGACATGCTCTCGAGCGCCGATGACGATAAAGACACCCACAAAGCCGAATGGTCTTCGGCTCGAGCCATTGCGACGCTTTTTGGTTGCACCATTGTTGTGGCTTGGCTGTCCGAGGTGCTGGTTGGGTCACTCGAGGGTTTCACGGCGGCATTGGGTTTTTCAGAATTTTTTGCGGGTTTGATTATCATTCCAATCATCGGCAATGCTGCGGAGCACGCCGCCAGTGTTTTTGCGCGTAAAAACAAAATGGATTTGACCATCACGATTGCAATAGGGGCGACCATTCAAATTGCGCTTCTGGTTGCGCCGTTGCTGGTAATTTTGTCGTTTATCATCGGCAAACCGATGGATTTGGTGATTCACAGCCCGCTCGAGTTGATGGCGTTGGTCGGTTCGGTCAGTATTGTCGGCAGTGTCGCCAGGGACGGTGAAACCAACTGGCTCGAGGGTGCGATGCTGCTCGGGGTGTACATAATTTTGGCAATCGCATTTTTCTTCTTGCCCGTTGCAAGTCACAGTTAGCTCGCCTGTTGCAAGTCACAGTTGGCTCGCCTGTTGCAAGTCACAGTTGAGCATGAGACATGTCAAACGTGCCAAAGTTCAACATTTCATGAACTCCAAACAGGTCATCCTCGGGTAGACTCGGGTTATGCGCTTCAATTGGAGGCACATTTTGAGTTTATTTTGTTTGAGTTGCTCTGGTTTGGCAACTTTGGCTCAAGTGCTTGTTTTTGAAGATTCTTTTGATCAGGAAGGCATTTGGGACTCGAGAAACCTGAATGTTGGGCGTTTTGGTTACGAGAACGGTTGGTTTCAAATTTACATTGACAAGCCCGATAGTTTTATTTACGTGCCAGCGCCGGTGCTGCCCGCCAAAGATGTCAGGCTCGAGGTGGACATTTCCAAACGTTCGGGCGCAGTGTTTGACGAGGCTGGGGTGTTTTGCCGCCTTCAACTCGAGGGTGGGCATTACGAGTTGATGTTTTCTGCCGAAGCCCGAACCAGCGCCATCTACCGTGTCAACGGTGACGAGTACGTGGCAATCGGGCGTGCGGTGCTGCCGCCCGAGATCAAATTGAATTCGGGTGTTAAACCGAATCATTTGCGTGCCGAGTGCGTGGGTTCAAAATTGCGCTTGTTTGTCAATGACTGGTTGACGCTCGAGACGCAAGACAGCAATTTTGAGGGTGGTTGGGTCGGGTTGGCGGCTGGGACTGGTACGAAGGTCACGGAGTTGACTGCCGATTTCGATAATTTCAAGTTGTTTGTTTTGTAACCTGGGTTAGACTTTTCGCATGTCTAATTTCATGCTCGAGTTCATAAATTCATGAAAATATCGTTGTTGACTTTGTTCCCGCAGCTTTTAACGCCTTGGCTTTCTGAGGCTATTTTGGGGCGTGCCGTGAAAAATGGTTTGCTCGAGTTTGACGTGCATGACATTCGCAATGCCACCACGGACAAGCACCGTATGGTTGATGACACGCCTTACGGTGGCGGGGCGGGCATGGTCTTGAAAGTGGATGTGATCAAAAATGCTTTGGCTCAACTCAGCCCTGCCGACGAGGTGATTTTGCTGACTCCAGCAGGGGAGACGTTGACGCAAAACTTGGCTGAGGAACTTTCCAGAAAACAGCATGTTGTCTTGCTGTGTGGGCGTTACGAGGGTTTTGATGCTCGGGTTGAAACGCTGGTCACTCGTGAGGTCAGCCTTGGCGATTTTGTCATGATGGGCGGTGAGGCGGCAGCACTTTGCCTGGTCGAGACGGTCACGCGGCTTGTGCCTGGCGTCTTGGGCGACAGTGATTCTCATGAGCAAGATTCGTTCTCGAGTGGCATTTTGGATTACCCAGAATTTACCCGCCCGCAAGTTTGGAATGGTTTGGAAGTCCCAGAAATTTTGCGTGGCGGCAACCATGCCGCGATTGCCACCTGGCGTCGCCGTGAAGCGCTGCGGCGCACCCTCGAGCGACGTCCAGATTTGATTCCAAAGGCGGGTTTGAGCGCTTTAGATTCGGCACTGCTGCTCGAGTTGGGGGTTCACTTAGAACAACTCATTGATTGGAAGCTCGAGTTGCCCCCACCGCCAAAAGTAAGGCGCAAGCGCCATCAGTAATGTTTTAAGAAATCTCGAGCCACTTTGAGGGCGTGTGGTTCGTTGGCTGCCAGTCTTCCTTCAATGGCAATTAAGCCTGTAAATTGTGCCAGCAATTTCGGCACCAGTTTTTTCAGTCCCAAATCGCCCTCGCCCAGCAGCGCATGGGTTTTCCCTGGGCTGGAATCGCTGAGGTGGGCGTGAAGCATTTTTGGAGTTTGCATAATGTACTCGAGTGGTTCACCCAGCGTCCCAGCATGAGCAATGTCCAAGGTGATGCCAACGTGGTCAAGATTCTCGAGCATGGTTGCAAGTTGCGTCAAGCTTTCTAAATCTGTCACAAATTGCAATTTCTTTTTTTCCATGCCCTCAATTCCAACTTTCACGCCAAGCAACGCAGCGCTCGAGTTGAGATCAGTCACAAAATCCGATAATCGCTCCCAGTAGACTTGTTCATCATCGGTGGTGCTCGACAAATGCCCAGGATGCACCACGACCATGCGAGCGCCCACGCGTGCCGCCGTCTCGAGCGATGCCAGCACCTGATGCCTCGAGATCGCCCGAATTTCGGGGTTGCTCGAGAGGGGGTTGAGGTCATAACTTGGGGCGTGCAATGAAAGCTGTAAACCAAGCTTGGCGGCTGTGGCTCGAACTTCTTCGGGGGTGGCGTTGGATTCCCAAAGGTGTTGCGCCCAGACCTCACTCGCGCCAAAACCGGCTTGGGCAATCAACTCGAGCGCACCCAGCACGCCAGAATGCCATAAGAGACGGGTGGCTGGGGCGAAACGCGGGTTGATGCTCGAAAACACAAGTTATTTTACAGTCTGGCTTGCGGTTCATTTGTCAGCTTGCCGCTCGAGTCTTGCTGATTCAGGATAGTTCGTCGTTTCCAAAAAATCAAAAACCAAATCAATCTCAGGCATGACATCAGAATTTTTGAACAACAAAATGAAGACTCGAGATTGAGTTCTCGAGTCTGGGGTGAGTGCAATTATTTCTTGATAAAGCTCGAGACGGCAGCCGTTGCAGCACTGGCAGTAATTGGGATCTCGAAGGCGCGATCGTTACCGACCTCCAAACCTGTGATGGTGTCATCGCCCAGGTTGATGCGCGACTGACGAATCAGGCAGCGGTGGGTGCATTCGTTGCCCATGATTGCGCCTGCGGCTGCCAGAATGTCTTTGTTTTGAATGATTGGCAATGCTCCCAGGTACGCCCCAACGAAAGCATCCTCGAGTGCGTTCATTAAGCGCAAGACTGGGATTTGGTTTTTAACATTGAAGGTGACTGGGTAAACAAATTCTGGTCGCGCCACGGGTTTGGCATTGAAAGCGCCGCGAATCGTGTCTTGCAAGGCTTTGACGTGAACATTTTCCTGATCTCGAGCCGCGTCAATGTAATCTTTGACAACCCCATCAAAACCGCACAGTGTCACGTTGTAATACACGTCGGTTGCCAGGTACTCGGCGGTCAACGCCAGGTTTAAAATGTCCAGGTCGGTGATGCCTGCCGATTGTGCCATTGCCTGCTGACCAAGGTGCAACGCAAAGCCCGAACTGACGCCTGCGGCGGTGAGCACCTTTAAAAAATCACGGCGACCCAAGTTTTTATTTGTATTCATAGATTTCTCCCTTAAGTGAACTGAATTGTTTGTTTGTTCACTGTTTGGAGATACGTCTTGCTCACATGTTTTGGATGTTCAGGGTTTAGAAGGTCAAGTTTTGAGGTGCAATTTGGCAGTCTCGAGAAAGCGTTCGCGCCCAACGATCAGCGGCACAATGGGGTCGGCATAGGTTTTTGGTGGACGGGTCATCGTCCAGGGTTGATGCGCGAATTTCGGCTCGAGGTCACGCAATTCTGGAATAAATTTTTGAATATACTCGGCGTTCACATCAAATTTTTCGCCCTGCGTGACAGGATTAAACACCCGAAAGTACGGTGCGGCATCAACACCGCAACCCGCCGTCCATTGCCAGCCGCCGTTGTTGCTCGCCAGATCACCGTCAATCAGCAGTTCGTTAAAATGCGCCTCGCCCAGTTGCCAGTTGAGTAGCAAATGCTTGGTCAAAAAACTTGCCACGATCATCCGCACGCGGTTGTGCATCCAACCCGTCTCGAGCAGTTGGCGCATTCCAGCATCAACGATTGGATAACCCGTGTTGCCTGTTTTCCAGGCTTCTAAATCTCCGCTCGAGTCGCGCCAGGGAAAATTGTTCCAGGTGGGTTTGAAAGCCTCAACAGCCAACCTCGGTTCGTCAAACAGGATGTGCCGGTAAAAATCGCGCCAGCACAATTCCCGCACCCAACCCGTCATGCCCGCCTGTTGCGCCCGAGCGGCGGCATAACGCGGGGAGATCACACCCAAATGCAGATACCTCGAGAGTTGCGATGTGCCGTCCACGGCGGGCGTGTTGCGCCAGGATTCGTAATGCAAGCCGACATTGCGAATGAAATGCTCGAGCTTTACTTTGGCAGCCGTTTCGCCAGCTTCGGGCAGTGAAACCTGTGCTTTGGGTTCTGGAATCGCTAGGCTGGAAAGTTCGTGCGGCTCGAGTTTTTTGGGTGTTGCCAGGGTTGAAATCGAATGCGTGGACCAGGTTTTCCAGAACGGTGTGAAGACCTTGTAACTGGTGTCGGAAAGTGATTTGATTGTGCCAGGTTGTTGAATCGTATCGGAATCAAAAAGTTTCAGTTCAACACCATTTTTCTCGAGCATGGTTTTTACTCGAGCATCACGTGTCCGTCCAATCGGTTCGTCGCTGCGCAGGGCGTAAACTGCTGTTGCACCAGATTCTCGAGCGAGTTTCAATAATTCCTCTTCGGGCGTTCCGTAACGCACGATCAAACTCGAGCCTAAAGCTTGATACGATTGGTTCAAGGCGTGCAGATTCGCGTACAAAAAAGCGATTCTGGTCCGTCCAGAATAAGGCAGCTTTAACAAGACTGGATCGAGCACGAACACAGGTGCTAATTTGCTCGATCCTCGAGCGGCATGATGCAGTGCGGGATGGTCGTGGGTGCGAAGGTCGGCGCGATGCCAGACAAGAATCATACTCGAGTTTAGCCGATTTTTAAACTTTGAAATTCATGCTGGACGACAAATCTCGAGTCTTCAGCGTTGACTTGCTGCGTTCGGCGTTTTGCGCTTGCGAAAGGGTCAGACCGCTGTTGACTTTTGCAACTCGAGTTCGCTCGAAATTCAGAATATCCGTCCATTGCTCGAGGGTTCTTGCCCCAGATACCACTGCTTCAAACGGTGAACTGGCACGAATGCCCTCGAGAAATCTTTTTTTGCTGCGTCGCAAGTAAAGCTTGCCGAGTCGTGTGCTTTCACGCATGTCAAACCTCCTCGAGAGACTGAGTTACACCCGAGCCGCAATACTGATGTAATGCGTCTTTTGGGAACACTGGTTAGTTTGGAATACAACTGCCTGTAATTTTGATTAACACCAAATCCGTGACCGTTCCAACATTGGTGTTGACAGTGACCTTGATGCTGATTGGGATAGAACTGCCACAATTGGCGACAGGAAAATCATCGCGTGGTTTCCAGCGAACCGCCAGTTGGGCAGGACCAGGGACTCTGGTAAAAGAAACATTTGGTTTGTTGAGTGTGGGAGCCGAGATTACCCACTGGAAATTGATGATGGTTGCCGAACCCACGAAATGATCTTCGTTCAAGTTGATCACCGTGTCTTGATCAACAAATGTTCCAGTCAAAGGATTGGTGATTTCGACCCAAGCACCCACAGGGCGTTCGATCAATTTGACGGTTATTTCTTGGCTGTTGGTTGTCCCATCGCTGTCGGTCACGGTCAGTTTGATCTTGAGTTCGCCTACCGTGTCAAAGTCAACCGTGCGTTCGCAATCGCTGAACGAAACAATTGCACCCGATGGTTTGGTGATCTTCCACAACAAGCTCGAGCAAGGCAATGTGACTGGATAAGGTGAATAATCTGTGCCTTTGCCGCGCAGCAAAAACTTTTGATTGCGGAAATACGTCTTGTTGGCGCTCGGCAGTTCGATCTCGGCTTTTGGTGCTACGTTCAGAATCTTGTATGTGATCGTATCGCTAATGGTCGCCCCCTGCGAATCTTTGGCAGTCACCGTAATGTTGCGTGTGCCTTGCTTGCCCGCAAAATCAAACTCGAGTGGACTGCCCGTTCCCATGGCACCATCAAGGTCTGAACTCCAGGTGTAGCTGCAACAATTGCTCTCCTCGAGATCATCGCTTTGGGCGCTGAAGGTCACACGGTTTTGGGTGTCGGCTTCTTGGCTGGCGTTGTTGGCTGGCGCGGTGATGCTGACATACGGTGTGGTGTTGCCCAAGACGGCACTGACGGCTTTGAACGCCCTGACCTGACGACGCAAATACGGCGGATTGCCAAACGTCACGCTGTTGTCGCGGATACGATTCCAAACTTGGGTGGCGCTCAGATTTGGGTTGGCAGCCCAAACCAACGCGGCGACCCCAGCCACAAACGGCGCTGAAAAACTTGTGCCACGAACGGACTGACGCAGGTTGCCTTGATTGTCAGGCGAAGGTCCGATTGAAACCGTAAACGGTGCCCAAATTTTCACGGCTTCAAAACCGTAATTGGAATCGGGGTCTCGAGCGCGTTCGTTGGCTGCCATGCCGCCAACGCAGATCACACCATCGTTTTCGCAGGGCATGTGCCAAGCCTCTTCCCAACAGACCGCAAAGCAATCTTCGGCGTCCACATCTTCGCCGTCGTTGCCCGCCGAGGCAAACAGCAGCACCCCATTCGCGCGTAAGATTTGGGTCATGTCTTCGATTGGAATGGCAGTCGCACTGACCACCGCAGGGATTGCTGCACCAAAGCTCATGTTGATGATTTTTGCGCCCATGTCGGCGGCATCAGGAACATCGCTGAGAATGTCATAGGCTTCGGAAATGGCGGTGTCATTCAGATTTGTCCCACTAAAGACCAATTCACCTATCGGTCCGGCTGGTCCTGCCGCCCCGTAAGCATTATCCGCAAGTCCAGCCGCCGCCAACGCCACCTTGTGACCGTGGTAGTGCTTGCAATCCCCGTCGCACAGCATGATGCCCCTGGTGGCTTTGACTGTTGGCATGTCTGGGTTGTCGGTCCAACTGTAATTATTTTTGGCAAAACCCTCGTCCACAATGCCAATCCGAACTGTGTTGCTCAGTTTACCTGCCCGTTCCAAAGCCTTCCAGGCGCTCGCCACGTCAATGTCAAGGTTGCCGCCGCGTTTGAAATAACTCCATTCCATCGCGTTGCTCGAGTCTCCACTGGCTTCTTGCGAAGTGCCGTCGTTAAACGAATGGTTGTTCATCGTAAAATTCAGCGCCACATTCAGACCATTCAAGCGTTCCTGGGCGAATACCCCAAGCAAACGCTGCGCACCGACGCTCGAGAGTCGCAAGTTTCCCGTTTTACCAGGCTCGAGTTGCGCCAAACGACTCGCGGTTTGGGTTGCGTCTACCGTCTCGAGATTCAGTTTGACGTGGTAAACAGGTTTTAAACCTTTGATGCTGGCGGGTGGCATTTTGGAGCGCAAGACTGTGCCTTTGAAGCGTGCCAGGAAGGCATTCAATGCCGCTTGATCGTCGGTGACCACAATCAATTCGTTCTCGGTAAAATCCAGGCGTTTGCCCTTGGCGTCTTGTATGGTTGCCAGTGGTCTTGGCTCAAGGGCATTGATGCCAGACAACGCGGGGCGACTCGGTACAAGTGTGGCATCCAGCGCGACGGTTGGTGCTGGCAAGGCAGCGGTCACCTCGAGAGAAGCTTTGGAACTGGCTTGGAGCGCACCAGCCACGCCTTGAACCTTCAAATCCAAAACTCGAGCCAGCGACGTGCGATCTGTGATCAATTTTAAGCTGCTGGAGTCACCGCTAGCAGGGTTGGGATCAAAAACGGCTTTCACGTCGGCTGGTAAATTCTCGATGCTCAGGTCAATGCTTTGGGCAAAACCATTCTCTCGAGTGAAACGCACAGTGGTTTTGACTTCGGTGCCAAGTCCAACTTTGAGGCTACTTGGCTCGAGCACCAAACTAAAATTTGCAACTGGTGGCGGATTCGGTGGTGTTGTATCTCCGCAAGCGGCAAGGGTGGCAACGAAAAGCACCAAACCAAACCAAATAAACTTTTTCATGAGACCTCCTGGGCGCGGTTTTGATTCGCAGGGAAACCTTGGGTGACTGCCATTCAAAAAGCAATTTGAACTCGAGCGTTGAGTGTTCAGGCTCGAGCAATCTCAGCAAAATCCCAAGATTGCGTTAAAACATCACCATCAGGGTCACTCGAGGAACTGATAAAAAGCAGCGCATCTCCAGTTTTGACCGTGTTTCTGGCAGCCGTGAAGCTCGAGACGGGTGGTTTGTTGGTATTGGGTACTGGATTGTCACCACCGCAAGCCACAAAGACCACTGGAATAACCCAAATCGCCACACTAGCAAACGTTCGCCACAATTTCGTCATGTACCCTCCTCTGGTTCTGGGCAGGGTACAAAAAACGGCGTTGCGCCAGCGTTGCGAAAATCAATTTATACCGTGAATCACAGTTTCAAACAAATCGGTGTGAAGCTTGAGAAGCGAGTGTTTCAAATCTGGGTATTCCTCGAGTGATGATGCCATGTTCAACACCTGTCCTCGAGCCAGGGTTTGATGGTGTTCAGCCCACTTGTTTTCTTGGGCGATTCGGTGCGTTTGGTTTAAAGCAACGTGGTAGTGCAGCAAGAACAGTGGGGTTAATTCTGACTCGAGGGCAGTGATTTGGCTCAGTTCTTGCACAAAAGGTTTTTGAAGTGCGGCTAAAGCTCGCAAGCGAATTCCCAGCAATTGCGACATGGTGTTGGGCGGTGCGTCTTCGCCCTCGAGCAGTGCCAAAACGCCCGTGAAATCTTGGGCTGCCAAACGGGTCAGTGCCAGTTCGGTCAGCCAAATCACGCGGTCTAAAGGATTTTTTGGCTCTGGCATCTCGAGGGTGTTGAGCGAGGCACTGATTTGCCCAGCCAGTCGTTGCTGTTTGCCAAGCAAAATCTGACACCAGTCGGCTTCGGTTTTGACCCCCGTTTGTTCGATAATGCTTTTGGTTTGTTCTATTAAAGGCAATGCTTTGAAGTGATTGCCCAGGTCCAAGTACAAGTCCGCCAACGACAAGCTGCGAAAAATTCGAGCGGGCTGTTGTTGAATTTGGTCGGCAACCTCGAGCGCCACTTGGTAATACTGCACCGCCAAGCCAAACTGCGTTAAACGCCGGTACGCTGCACCCATCGTGTGATAAATACCACCTTGAGCCGCAACGGCATCGGTCAATTCAGCCAGTGTCAAAGCCTGTCCAAGCAAATTTAAGGCATCTTCGAGTCGGTGCAATCTCGAGTAAGCATTTGCCAAACCCATGATGATTGAACGTTCTAAGGTTGGGTTGTTGATGGGTTTCACTTTTTGCAACGCAGTTTCAAAAATACCAACAGCCGCAGCATTATCGCCCTTGTTGAATGCTATTTTCCCTTGGTTATTCATGGTTGCCAGTTCATCAAGTAAGTTTTGCGTCACTTGGCTCGAACGTAAAGCACCACTTAAATGCTGTTCGGCTTGTTGAATATTGCCAACATCAAACTCGACTTGAAACAGTTGATTGAGCACTTTGGCACGCAAGACATGCTGATCTGGCAGTAAAGCCAGTGCTTGGGTTAAATGAATTTTTGCAATCTCGAGTTGGCTGAGTTCCAGCAAAGCCGTCCCAGCGAAAGCACGAGCCAGTGCCGTAATCTCGTCACTGACTGAAGATTCGCTGACCGATGTTGCAAGGCGCAAAGCCTCTTCAAAATCTCGTTGATGCAAGGCGAAACGGACTCGAGCCAATTGCAATTGGCTCGAGGTTGTTAAATCATTTTTCGAGGTCAATAACGCCAATTGTTCAAGGTCTGCTTGCCAGGGAATGGTTTGTCCAAGCATTTCCCAAATGCTGAGTTTGGCTTGCAGAATCTCTAACGCCAGTTCATTTTTTGCGCCGTTCTCCAAAGCTCTTTGGTACTGCTCGAGCGCTTGGGTATGCGCGTAAACCCGAGTGGCATTTTCGGCGGCTTTCACGCGCCACGGCACCGCCGCCAATGCTTTTCCAGCCTGCTCGAGATGCTCTGCAATTCTGGCTGGACCGGCGCTCACTTGCTCGAGTGACACCGCGAGTTTATGGTGAATCAAGCGTTGCCGCTCGAGTCCAAGCGCACTTTGCAAAGCTTGGCGTACCAAATCATGCCCAAATCCAAAACCAACCTCGAGCCGCCGTAGCAGTTGCGCGGTCACGGCACGTTCAAGCCCTTCCAGACCCTCCCATTCGCTCAGTGCCGTGGCGGGTTGAATTTCCTCGAGCAAAAAACCGTCATCGGTCAAGGCTGCCGTCTCGAGCAATCGCCGTGTTGCCGAACCCAAACCGTCCACGCGTTTCAGCACCGCCTCACGAACGCTGGGAGGCAAGGGCATGACAATGGTTTCAAGGTCGGCTTTTGAGTGCCAAGTTTCACCCTGCAACTCGAGTTCACCCTGCTCGAACAAGTGCCGCACAGTTTCGAGCAAAAAGAATGGATTGCCGGCGGTCACCGTAAACAAACGCCGCGAAAAGACTGGCATGTCAGCACCACTCATGACACGAATCAGCTCTTGCACCTCGAGTTCGGACAGGGTTTCGAGCCTGATGGTTGAAGTCAAGCCGTCTCTCTCGAGCGCCGCCAGAATGTCCTGTGCTTCCAAGCTTAATTCTTGTGAACGTGCCGTGGCAAGCAGGCGCATTGGTTTGGGTTCGCGTACGGTACGCCGCACCAAATGCGCGATTAACTCCAGGCTGGCGCTGTCCGCCCAGTGCAAATCTTCCAGCACAACAGGCGCGTTTTCAAGGTTCAGACACTCGAGCGCCCGCGCCAAACCCTCGAGAAACAAGATTCGTTCTTGAGCTTGCCGATTTGAACCAGGCGATAACTCGGGGACGAGTCGTGCCGCCTCTTGCTGCCAGACGGTCTCGAGTTGGTCGAAACGATCTCTGGCTTCAAGGTTACTGAGCAATTCGCGTAAGGCTTCCGCGATTGCATACAAAGGTGTTTGACTCGAGACTTGTCGGAACGAAATTCGCACTCCACGCGGCGCAAATTGCTCGAGCAAAAAGCTTTTACCCACACCCGCATCACCAAGAATCAGCGTGAGTGACACATGACTTGAGGACAGTTCGGAAAGTGCCGTTTCGCGCCCAATCAATGGCGCAATCAACGCTCGAGAACCCACGACTTTCACTGGCGCACTCGGCTCGAGATTTTGTGCCGCCCGAATTTGCTGCGCCAGTTGCACTGTGGCAGGCAGTGGCTCGAGTCCCAATTCTGCTTTCAAGAATCGCTTGCATTCTTCAAACTGCGCCAACGCCGCCTCGCGGTTGCCGAGCAGGTACTCAAAACGCATCACTTCACGGTGCTGGCGTTCTTGCAGCACATCCTCTTTTAAAACTTGCCGATGTAACTCGAGCGCCCCAAGCCAATTGCCTTTGGTCTCAAGACGCTCGGCAAGCTCGAGCCTCGCCCGACGATGGGCGGTCGCCAGCGAATCGCGTTTTGTTTCCAACCATGCGTCAAATTCGGGGGTTTTTTCCAAACGCAAACCCTGCAAAAATTCGTTCGAGTAGACCTCAAGTGCCGCCTCGAGATGCCCCGCCTCGATTAAAAACAAGAACTGCGCGACATCGGTGGTTTGCAAACCCAACAAACGCAGGTTCTCACCCGTCGTAGCCACCTGATCTCGCAAGCCAGCTTCGCGCAGACGGTGCAATTCACGGCGTAAATTCCGTCTCGCGCTGTCCTCGTCATATTCAGACCAGAACACGCCCGCCAGTTGCGAACGTGGCGTTTCACCCTCGAGTGCCAAAAATGCCAACAATGCCAGCGTTTTACGGTGTCCGACAGGCAAACGTTTCCCTCCGAGCCAAACCTCACCCGTGCCAAAAAGGCGCAACTCGAGTGCGCCTGTGTTTTTCTGGGTTTCAGCCGAGGGTGTCATTCAAAACATTATCCACGAAATACAAGAACAGATCGAGAGGTTACACCATCAATCAAAAAGTAAGGCTTGAGATGATCCAAGCAAACGTACTTGAATTTCGTGCAGGACGACAAAACACTGTCTTGAGACACAAAAATCCCGAGCGTCAAAGCTCGAGATTCAAAAAGTTATTATTGAGCATTGATTACAGCGCCAGTCCCTTCAAGCTCATGCCAATCTGCCATTGCCCCCGCCAGATCATCACGGTGACGCAACATAAATTCTTGAATTTTTGCCATGCTCAGGGCGTGCTCTGGAACTCGAGAAGCAAGTTTTAGCGCTTGTTGAGCATTGATATTGGGGTAAAACCGCTCAAGCATTTTTTGCACCTGAATTCGACTGGCATTCTTCAAAAAGAAATGCGCGTCGGCACGACCAGGGCGCACCAGGGCGGGATCAAGTTTCTCGAGGTGGTTGGTGGTCATAAAGACAAGTCGTCCTTGCCCTGCCGTCACGCCGTCAAGCGCGTTTAACAAACCGTTGAACGAGAGTTTGCTTTCATTGCCGCTGGCTTTGTTGCGTTGATTGAAAACTGCGTCCACATCCTCGAGCAAGATCAAACTGCCATCGGGTGCGTCCCCCAGAAGGTTCGTCAGGTTATCATCGGTCAAGCTGAGACTCGAGAGGTTCAGCACGCAAATACTCTTGCCCAGCACGCCAGCCACGGCGGTAATCAGGCTGCTTTTGCCGTTGCCAGGTGGTCCGTGCAGTAAATAACCTCTGCGCCACGGGATGCCCATGTCGGCATACCAAGTTTCACTGCCCAGGAATTTTTTGGCGTCAAGCACAATGTTTTCAAGCAAGTTACCACTGTACACCAGGCTTTCTGGTGCTCGAGGAATCACGCGTTGACGCACGTTCCAATCGTCCCAGCGCGGCGTCATGATCTCGACCCGTTTCTCTTCGGGTTTGACCGTTGAGCGGTACGCCTCAGAAATCAAATCATTGATAAATGCACGGTTCCAGACAAACGTCCGAATGGTCAAGGTTTCGTGGAAGCTTGCCAGCAAACCGTTCTGCCCCTGCATTTTTTCACGGTTGGCAGACAACCAGAAGGGACGACCTTTAAACCGAATCCAGAACTTGCCATTGGTTGGCGCAAGTAACGCCTTGGGCGCGTCTGCCTCCTCGCCCAAGCTGAAACCACCCTCTTCGGAGGCACGGCGCGTTTTCAAATTCAGATCACGCATTTTCAGTTGCACGGGTTGCTTCCCAAGCCAGACCGCGAACCATTCGTAAGCCTGGTCGCTCGAGTTGACCTCGATGCTGATGACCACACGGTCATACGCCCAGTCGATCAGTTGCTTCGGCAATTGCCGCAGCATGGCAACAGTACCGCCGATGATACCGAGCGCCAGACCACCAGACGCGAATTGATTCTCGAGCAACGTCTTGCGGACGTTTTCGACAATTGGGTTGATGTAATGCAGCATGTCAATGTTGGTCATAAAGTTTCCTGTACTCGTCTCGGGTGTCCCCCGAGTTCTATGAGATTCACTTTAGGGATTAAAACACGCCCACGCATCCCCTGTATGGCGTAAGCCATTGCGCCCAGACGCCTTGAACGAATTCTCATCCGAAAGGCTGGCGCTCGAGTTGGTTTTTAAAAATTGAAGGCTCAAAGAATCAACCTGCCTGAACGTGGTTGTCTCGAGCCTTCAATTAAAAAATCTGTTATTTCAAGAAATCTTCTTGAATCAGTCGTGCCGTCATTTTCGCGCTCATCATCACGCTGGGTGTGCCGCCGCCAGGTTGTGCGCCCGCGCCGACCATGTAAAAGTTTTTCACGTCTTGCGAACGGTTGTGCGGTCTGAAATACGCGCTTTGCACCAGCATCGGTTCGGGTCCAAAAGCGTTGCCCAGGTAAGAATTGAGCGTGCCCTCAAAATAATCTGGGGTGATAAAACTCATGTGAACCAGGCGTTCACGCAAGCCTGGAATAAACCCGCGATCCTCGAGAAAACCCAGAATTTTGTTACTGAAAGGTTCGCCCAGCAAATCCCAATCCAACCTCGAGCCGTTGTGCGGCACGGGAACGAGCGTGTAGGCGGCGTGATGTCCTGCGGGGGCGAGACTTGGGTCGGTGAGGGTGGGAATGTGCAAATACTGACTGAAGTCTTTGGCGAGAATCTTGCGCCCAAAAATATCTTTTAAAAGCTCTTCGTAGCGTGGTCCAAGAATAATGTTGTGATGCCGCAGATCAAGCTTTAGGTTGTCAGACTTAAAACCAAAGTAGATCACGAACAAACTCATGCTTTGCTGCGTGAGTTTCACTCGAGCGTCGGCGTTCCAGAAACGGTGTTTGGCGTCAATCAATTTTAAGTGCGTGTTGGCATAATCGCCGTTGCTGACCACCAGATTTGCGGAAAGTTTTTCACCTGTTGCCAAGCTGACGCCCCTGGCGGTTTTGTGCTCGATGTCGATGCTCGAGACTTCAGAATTGTAACGAATACTTCCGCCCAGTTCCTCGAATTTTTGCACGAAAGCTTTGACGAGCGCCCCCGTGCCGCCGAGCGCAAAATGGATGCCCCAAGTTTTTTCGACGAAATGAATCATGGCGTAAATCGCTGGCACAGCCAAAGGATTGCCACCAACCAGCAGCGTTTCAAAACTGAACACCTGGCGCATTTTGTCGCTCGAGAAATACTTTTTGGTAAAACTGAACAGCGTGCGCACCGCGTCAAGTTTGATTAAATCTGGTACGACTTTTAGCATTGTGCCGACATCACCAAAATGCGTGTAACCAAGCTCGAGAAAACCGCGTTCAAAAATCGCTCGAGCGTCATGGTGAAAACGCTCGTAACCCTCTAAATCTTCGGGCGCGAGTTGTTTAATTTGTCGCACGGTGTTCTCGGGGTCGCCATCGTAATCGAAGTAACTGCCGTCATCAAAATAAATTCGGTAAAACGGCAAGATTGGCACAAGCTTGACGTATTTGCTGGTGTTCTCTCCGCTCGAGAAACCAGTTTTGATGCGTTTATCGTCGCCCAGAACGCTGGCAGGATAATCTGGCAGCTCGAGGTTTGATTTGCTGACCTCGAGACTGAACAGTTCTTCGATAAAGTGTGGCACAGTAATGACCGTCGGACCCATGTCGAAGGTGAACACGCCGTTTGGATCGTTTTGATCTGGTTTTAGAATTTGTTTTCCGTCCGCACTGACACGCCGCACATACGCCCGACCGCCGGGCGCATCGAGTTTCTCGAGGATGGTGGTTTGGAAGCCCAAACTTTGCAAGCGAATGCCAAGACTTAAACCGCCGATACCACTGCCGATAATGATTGCTGACTGACTCATTGAAAAGCAGTTTAACGTTTTAGGCGGCTCGAGATTGCGACGTGTGGTGATTTGCTGATGGAAATTGACAAAAATTTGTTGAACTGGAATGTATCCTTCAGATAGGTTCCAAAACCTGCTACTTCTTGTAATCAATGCAAGCTCGAGAAACTTGATTAAATGATAAAATCATTAAGATCAATCTCATATTTTTCACATTACCAAAATGCTATTATTTGCGCAGAACTCATCAATCAAATTAGGTCATGGTTGGCGAGTTTTAACGTAAAGGGAGATATTCATGAGGAAATTAATTAGTGTTGTTCTCATCTTCACCGCATTTCTGGTCGCTTCAAATCCAGGTATCGCTGTAAGTCTGAGTACCAACAGTGCTCCTGCAATAAACTTCGCACGTGCTTCTGTATTACCTGGAATCCCTGCCTTGAGTTTATCGCTTGCTCCAACCTCGACACAAATGTTACCTGGCGAACTTTCTGATACAGAGCTTTCACAAGTGCAAGGTGAGGGTGGTTGGGGAATCGTTGGCGCGGTGGTAATAGGATTTACAATTGTTGCTGCTCTTTGTTACGCTTTTTGCTAAAGATAAGACAGTTTATCTTAGCAAATGATGAAAAACCTCATTTGCTAGTCAATTTTAGTAAAGGAGTCATATATGAATCACTGCGGAATCCTTGTATTGGCGTTTTTGACGAGTGTTACGGCAATAACATTTGGTAGAATATTAATTCCTATGCTTTTTAGAATACTCGTTAGGAAAATGAGTGTAATTGCTAGAAGTACCGTTTACAGAGAAATTGCAATTTAGAACAAGTATTAATTACAAAAAATTTATGATCTTATTGAATATATCTATAAGATCATAAAATTCTAATAAATTATGAATAATAAAATTATCACTCTTTCTTTTTACTTATTTGTTGTTATTCCCATGACACTTCTTTTTTTGCATTTTTATTTACCCTGGGCAGGAAAAAAAATACACAGTCTAATAAATCGGCTTATTTTTCTCCATCTCGGTGTATTTTTATGTTTCTCACCTTTACTTTTATTCGATAAAAAAATTAACATAATCTATATTTCTCTTCATGCTAGTACTGTTTTTGTTCTTATTTCAACTTTTGTGATCACTTTAATGAAATCAAAGTATTCTAAAAATTTTGATCTAGAACCTTTTATCAAAAAAGAGGGGTTTCGCTTTAAACTTCAGAAATACTCCTATCTTTTTTATCGAAGGGCAGAAATTTCTACTAAGGAATATATTACTACGGTCATATTAATGCTCCCTATTGCATCTTTTTTTTGGAATAATCTTATTTTACATATTGTTTTTTATTGTTTTATTGTGGTTTTTTTTCCAATATACGGACTATTTTTATATTGGGCAAAAAACTTCGAGAACAAATTCAACAGATAGTTTATTGACATCCTCAACTTGAACAAGACAGAATTGCTTTCATAGTGAAAAATTGCTCGAGCTTAAACATCATCCAGAAAGCGTAAATCCATCTCACTAAACACTAATCATTCTTGAAACGTGTCCACCTGAAGTTGCGGAGGTCAATATACAAGATAACGCAAGTTACACGACCTCAAATTGATACAATCTAAAATGTGACCGATTCGCACGCCATCATCAAGCTCGAGACACTTCGCAAGAACTTGAAACTCTTAAAAGATTTTGCTGGACTTCCAGCTTTACCTGCCATCAAAGCCAACGCT
>JAYTKL010000313.1:0-3585 GCA_043730305.1 Deinococcales bacterium
CAACGCCCTGAGCTTTGCGGTGGTCAACACCGTTGCGGTCTTGATTATCGCCTGCCCTTGCGCGATGGGTTTGGCAACGCCAACCAGCATCATGGTCGGTACTGGCAAAGCCGCCGAAATGGGCGTGCTGTTCCGCAAAGGTGAGGCGCTCGAGGCATTGCAGGGGGTTCAGACCATTGCGCTTGACAAGACTGGCACACTCACCCGTGGCAAACCCGAACTGACGGATTTTATCAACTCGAGCGAGTTGGAAGATGCTGAATTATTGCGCTTGATTGCCAGCGCCGAGAACCAGAGTGAACACCCGATGGCACAAGCGATAGTGAACGCCGCCAAAGAGAAAGGTTTGACGCTCGAGGCAGCCAGTGATTTTGAGGCAAGCCCAGGATTTGGGGTTTCAGCTCGGGTCTCAAACAAGCTGGTGCAAATCGGTGCAGACCGCTTTATGACCCAATTGGGTTTGAATGTTGAACATTTCTCGAGCGACGCGGCACAACTTGGCGACCAAGGAAAATCACCGCTTTATGTTGCCATTGATGGCAAACTGAGCGCGATTCTGGCGGTGGCAGACCCGATCAAGGACGGCTCTAAAGCGGCGCTTGAGGCATTGCACCAAATGGGTATTAAAGTGGTCATGATGACAGGCGACAATCAACGCACCGCTCGAGCCATCGCTGCACAGCTCGGGATTGATGAAGTTCTTGCGGAAGTCTTGCCCGACGGCAAAGCGCAAGCCATCAAGCAACTTCAGGCGGCTGGCAGAAAAGTGGCTTTCGTTGGTGACGGCATCAACGACGCCCCCGCGCTGGCACAAGCCGATGTGGGTCTGGCAATCGGTACGGGCACCGATGTCGCCATCGAAACCGCCGATGTGATTTTGATGTCCGGCGATCTGCGCGGCGTGCCAAATGCGGTCTCAATCTCTCGAGCAGTCATTTCAAACATCAAACTGAATTTGTTCTGGGCGTTTGCCTACAACATTGTGCTGATTCCGGTGGCGGCGGGAGCGCTGTACCCGATTTTTGGCTGGTTGCTCAGCCCAGTTTTGGCGGGTGCGGCAATGGGTTTCTCGAGCGTTTTTGTGCTGACCAACGCGCTGCGACTTCGTGGTTTCAAAACCCCACTGATTGAACGGGTCGCACCGTTATCAGCGCGTTTGGCGAAAGTTTAAAGGAGAACAAATGGCAAAAGTTCCTGTTGGCGCGTGGGTGATGTCGCAAAAGATTGCCGATAAAAGCTTGCTGCGTGACCGTGCGGCGTTTCTCGAGCGCAGCAAAGTTCGAGCCGAATACCCAACGGTCGGCGGCTTAGAGTTGATTGGTCTGGGCGGTTCGTGCGGCAAACCGTGCTTTGCGTTGCCGTACACGATTGTTTGGAATGAGGCAAACCTCCAAACTTTAGAGACCATCGCGCTCGAGTTTGGTTGTTACGTCGAGTACGGCGCGTATCCACACCTCAAGCTCGAGCAGGACAACAGTGAGGTGGCGGCGGTACAGGATTGGAAGACGTTCGGTATGGTGTTTTTGCGTCCTGGCTTTGAACACGGCGAGGAACTGCTGGGCAAACTGGCGACGGGTTTGCAATAGCAGGTTCAGCAAATCTTCAGTTAAGCCAAAGCTAAACCTGAAAGAGTGGGTTTATGCTCCAGCCTTCGCATCAACCAATCGGTTCAGTTTCAAACACTGCCGTTCTCGAGATAGCACTTCAAAACTGTCACAACGCCAGCGATCAAGCCAGCCTCGAGACGCGCCTCGGACAACTCGGCGGTGTCACCAATGTTCACCTTGACCGCACTCGAGCCGTGGCGCACCTCAGTTACGACCCGTCAATCACAACGCCGCAGAAACTCGAGGCGCGAATCAAAGCGGACGGTTATTTGTGCAATTGCCAGGATTGCCAAGGTTCGCAAGTCCAGCCCGGTCATCCGAGCGTGGCAGCGCACGATCACAACCAGCACGTTTATGCACAACCAGCAGCAATAATGGATCACTCGAGCATGAGTCACGCAACAATGAATCATTCCCCGAGTTCGGCGGTCAATCCAGAACAACTTCAAGCCTCTAAAACCGTACCAACCACCAAGATGGATCACTCGAGCATGGCTGGGATGGATCACTCGAAAATGGATCAGGCTGAACATGCCGGACATGGTTCGCCAGACGATATGTTCAGACGTTTTCTGATCTCGCTGGTTCTGACATTGCCAATCGTTATTTTTTCACCGATTGGCGCGGCGCTCGGTTTGCCCTCCATGCCGCCGTTTGGTATCTCGATGGGACTTTGGGGACTGGTTTTAAGTACGCCCGTCGTGTTCTGGGGCGGTTATCCGTTCCTCTCGAGCGCCTGGCGTTCGTTGCGGCTCGGTGATGCAACCATGATGACCCTGATTGCGCTGGGCATTCTGGTTTCGTATATTTTTTCGGTCTTTGCCACGCTGATCCTGCGCTCCGAAGATGTTTTCTTCGAGGCAGCCGCCATGCTGACCACGCTCTCGTTGCTTGGACACTGGCTCGAGATGCGCTCGAGGTTTGCCACGGGTCGCGCCGTTGAAGCGCTCTTAAAACTGGCTCCTGCCACGGCTCGAGTGCTGCGATCTGGGCAAGAACTCGAATTACCACTTGAGCAGGTGGTGGTTGGTGACGAGATTATTGTTAAGCCAGGCGACCGCGTGCCGGTGGACGGTGAAGTGGTCGGTGGCTCGAGTTACGTGGACGAGAGCATGATTTCGGGCGAACCGATTCCCGTCGAGAAAAGTACAGGCTCAAAAGTCACGGGCGGTACGGTCAACCAGACGGGGGCATTCCATTTCAAGACCACCGCCATCGGTGCTGACACTGCCCTCTCGAGAATCGTGCAGATGGTGCAGAATGCCCAGGCGAGCAAAGCCCCAGCCCAGCAACTGGCGGACACCGCAGGCAAGTACCTGGTGTTTGTCGCCATTGCGGCGGGTGTGCTGACTTTTGGGGCATGGATGCTGTTCAGCACCAACGGTGTCATCTTTGCCCTGACCGCCGCCGTCAGTGCCATCGTGATTGCCTGCCCCGATGCCCTGGCGCTCGCCACACCAACCGCCATTACGGTGGGGGTCGGAAAATCCGCTCGAGAGGGCGTGCTTTTTAAGAACGCCACCGCACTCGAGCTGACCGCAGGTGTGGATACCGTCATTTTTGATAAAACGGGCACATTGACCGAAGGCAAACCCAGCGTCACCAATCTCGAGGTCGGTGCAGGCACTCCAGAACATGATTTGCTGCTGGCTGCCGCCAGTGCCGATCAGCCGTCGCAACACCCGTTGGCGGAAGCAATTGTGCGCGAAGCACTGAAACGCGGCTTGAAGGTGTTGACGCCCGAAAAATTCGATTCGATCCCAGGGCTTGGCGTCGTCGCAAGCGTGCAAGGAAAACAAGTTCTGATCGGCAATGCCAAATTGATGACTCGAGAAAAAATTGTCATCAGCCCGCTCGAGACTCAAACGGCAAAACTTTCCAGTGAAGCCAAAACCGCCATGTACGTGGCTCGAGATGGCGTGTTGCTGGGGGTGATTGCCGTGGCTGATGTCATCCGACCATCGGCGCAGACGGCTGT
>JAYTKL010000314.1:0-2213 GCA_043730305.1 Deinococcales bacterium
ATTTTGAAGTACAAACACGCCAAAGGTTCGATTCAATTTCCGCTGACTGAACCCATGCCGTTTGATTTGATGGCAAGAATTGTCAAATTTAGGGTTGAAGAAAATTTGGCGAAAGCCGCCAAACGAAAAAAGTAGCTTCAATCACCCCGATCACAAATCCTTGAAGACTTCACGCTAAACTGTTTTCGTGCTGACCATCCGCGAATTTGAGTTTCAAGACTGGGATTACGAGCGGCTCGCCTGGCTCGAGAATGCTTTGTTCGGTTCTCAGACGGGTCTCGAAGCGTTAAAAACCCGTGACCAGCACCGCGACCCAAGTCTGGGTTTCGTGCGCCTGGTTGCCCTGGATGCCAGCCAAAACATGATTGGGGTGATAGAAGCCACCCAGCGCCCCGCACCCTGGTTCTCGAGGGGCGAGGTGCGTCTGGCGGTGCGGCAGGACATGCGGCGGCGCGGTCTTGGTGGGGTCTTGCTCGGAGAACTCGAGACCTTGCTGCGTGATCGAGGCGGCGACACCGTCATGCTCTACACCAGTGAAAGTGATGCTGGCATCAATCAATTCTTGGTGCATCACGGTTATTTTGAATCATTTCGCGGTTATCAACAATGGTTGCCACTGCACGGTTTTGACCCAGACCGTTTTGACCCGAACTGGCAGCCACTGCTCGAGCACGGCATTCATTTGCGGTCTCTGGCGCAACTGCGGAGTGGTTGGGACACCGCCCAGAAATTTTATGACCTGTACATCACCCTCGAGCAAGACGCCCCCCGAGCCGACAAACATTTCATCCCGACCAGTTTCGAGGAGTTCAGCGCCAACCAGTACGACAGCCCCTCGAGCTTCCCCGATGGGGTGACGTTTGCCCTCAAAGACAACGAGTTGATTGGTTTAAACATTCTTGCCCGCGACACTCACGCCAACCTGCTTCACAACGGCTTAACTGGCGTGCGCCGCGAATTTCGCGGTCTTGGTTTGGCACTGGCTTTAAAACTCGAGGGCATTCGGGTGGCGTTGGCGCAAGGCAGTGAGGGCATCACCAGTTACAACGCCAGCAGCAACACCGCCATTTTGAAATTAAACGAAAAACTTGGTTTTCAGCGCAGCCCCGCCACGCTCGAGTGGCGCAAAAATCTGTAGTTCACGTTTAAGAATTCCCGCCTCGAGTCCCACCTCGAGTTGAACGCCCGCGAAAACTGGTTGAGGCTCGAGTTTGACTGGGTTGTAATTTCTTGGCTTGGTTTGGACTGGTGATGCCTTTGGCTTGAACCGTTTCGCGTTTGATGGGGGCGCGGTGCTCGTTCGCGCCGCGTTTTGGGGCGGGTTGTTGGATTTCTTTGGGGATGGTTTGAGTGTAATCAAAACCTGCCATTTTGGCTTTGGGTATTTTTGCCGAAATCGCTTTTTCGATATCGCGCAAATCCGATTCCTCTTCTGGTGAAACAAACGTTAATGCCTCGCCTGTTTTTTCGGCTCGAGCGGTGCGTCCGACGCGGTGAATGTAATCTTCTGGCACGTTGGGCACATCAAAATTAATCACATGCTCGAGCGCGGCGATGTCAATGCCCCTGGCGGCAATGTCGGTGGCGACCAGTACGCGGTATTTGCCTGATTTAAAACCTGCCAGGGCTTCGGTGCGTTGCCCTTGCGAGCGATCACCATGTATCCGTTCAGCGTTGACACCGTGTCCGACCAAAAATTTTGCCAGACGGTTGGCGCGGTGTTTGGTGCGGGTAAAGACGATCACGCTGCCGATTTCCTCGAGCAGTTTTAACAGCAATCCAGATTTTAAATCTTGTGGCACGGGATAAACCCACTGGGTGATGCCACTGGCGGGCATGGCTTGACGATCCACATTGATGGTGAAGGGTTTGTTCAGCAAATCTTTTGCCAGTTGCGAAATTTGTGTTGGCATGGTTGCCGAAAAAAACAGGGTTTGGTCTGGTTTGGGGATGTGCTTCAAGACCCGTTTGATGTCGGGCAAAAATCCCATGTCCAGCATCCGATCTGCCTCGTCAAACACCAGCACCTCAAGATGCTCGAGTTTGGCGTAACGGTTTTTAAAATGATCCAGTAAACGTCCTGGGGTGGCAACAATCACTTCTGTGCCGTTTTCAAACGCCCTGGTTTGGGCTTGCATCGAAACCCCACCAAAAATTGCGGTGCTGCGAATGCCCGTGTGCTTGCCGAGTTGCTCGAACTGGGTTTGGACTTG
>JAYTKL010000315.1:0-3970 GCA_043730305.1 Deinococcales bacterium
CCTTCAAATTCGATCACGCCAGAACCGTAAAACGCGGCTTTTTCGGCAGCGTCAAGAAGTTTTTCGGCTCGCTCGAGGTCGGCGGCAGATGGACTGAACACCTGGTTGGCGATGACAACCTGATCTGGGTGAATGCACATTTTGCCCGTAAAACCAAGCGAACGCCCAATTGCGGCACTGGCTCGGAACGCCTCGAGATCACGAAATTTTGCTTCGATAATGTCCAGCGCTTGTACCCCGCGAACTCGAGCCGCCAGCACGACTTGCGATCTGGCGTACAAGACTTCGAGACTTTCAGTGGTGCGCACGCCGTTCATGTCGGCAACAAAATCTTCCGCGCCAAAATATACAGCACTGACCGGCGGATGCAGCAATTCTCGGACGCGTTCAACCCCTCGAGCCGTTTCGATGCCAACAATCAATTGCAAGTCCCTTCCCTCGAGCGCCTCATCAACCGCGTCAAGTTGTTCGGCACGCTCGAGTTTGGGAACGACGATGCCGCTTAAGCCAGTTGTGAGTTCCATGTCGGCTTGAAACCACTGACTCGAGACGGCATTAACCCGCAAAAACACAGCACATTTTGGGTTTGAAGCCAACAGTTTCTCGATTGAAACTCGAGCAATTTCTCGAGCCTCAGTTTTGGCGTTGTCATTGTTTGGAATCGCGTCCTCGAGATCGATCACAACCGCATCAGGACTCAAGCGCGGCAATTTCTCGATCAAGTCGCTACGGTTTCCTGGGGCGAACAACAAACTGCGAAAACGAGGCATACTTACAACCCCATTTGCTTGGCGACCACCTCGAGCATGATCTCGTCCGTGCCGCCACCGATGCGTAAGATTCTGGCATCCCGAAAATGAAGCGCAATCTTGGTTTCCTCGAGATAACCCATGCCACCAAAAACTTGCATCGCATGGTCGGCTATCGTGTTCGCCACGCGGCAGCAATGGTATTTTGCCATGCTCACAACCTCAAGCGAATCGTGCGCGTGTGCGTCAAGTTTATGCGCCGCATCGAGCGCCAATAATCTCGAGGTTTTTAAGTCAATCGCCATTTGCGCCAATTGATGCCGAATCGCCTGAAACTTGCCAATCGTGTGACCAAACGCAACCCGTTGCTTGGCGTACTCGAGCGACAAATCCAAACAGACTTGAGCATGACCGAGCGCCATGCCGCACAAGACCAAACGCTCAGTTTGAAAGGCGCTGGCAATCTGGTAAAACCCGCGTCCGACCTCGCCAACCAGGCGGTCATCGGGCACAAAACAATCGTCAAAGCGCAATTCCCTGGTGTCGGAACTGTGCCAACCCAGTTTCTCGAGCGGACGACCCACGCTAAACCCCAGGTCGGAGGGCAAAACAATAAATTGACTGATGCCCTTGTGACGTTCAGTTGGGTCGGTTTTTGCCGCAACAATCAACCAATCGGCAATCCCGCCGTTGGTGATAAAAATTTTAGAACCACTGATGCGGTATCCGCCCTCGACTTTACGCGCCACGCTCGAGATGCCCGCCACATCCGAACCCGCGCCAGGTTCGGTGATCGCAATGGCTGCCACCATCTTGCCCGCAATCATCGGCTCGAGATAGGTTTTTTGCTGGTCTGGCGTGCCAAATTTTGCCAGGTACGGACCACCCAAATACGAACTGGCAAGCGGTGTGATCGCAATGCCGCCAGAGGCTTTGGAAAGCTCCTCGGCAAAGATCATCATGGACACCGAATCAGCATCGCCCGTGCCGCCAGAATGTTCGGGCAAACCAATGCCCAGCACGCCCAAACCTGCCAGTTTCGACCAGAGTTGCTTGGGGAAAGACTTGCTTTTCTCGCTTTCATCGACCAGTGGCAAGACTTGATCGCGCACAAAAGCACGCAATACACTGCGAAATTCCAGGTGGACACCATCAAGCTGGGCGCTCGAGACTGGCGCTAAAGCCGTAATCGTCATGATTCTTACCTCCTGCGGTGAGGTGAGGTTAACACGCTCGAGTGCTGGGAAAAGTGTCATTTCAAACGCAGATTTTTAGAATTCAACGCCTCGGTAAATATCCTCAAGCGCAATACTGAGATTCAAACATGGGATTTTAAGTTTGCTGCCAGATTCAAGCGGTTTGTATTGCCAAGTTTCATCGTCAAGTCGCTGATAAACTTCGGCTCGAATTTGCGTTTGATCGAGCAGTACATAGGTTTTCAAACTCTCGAGCTTCTGGTAATTCTGCCATTTTTCGCTACGGTCAATGTCGGCGGTGCTGCTCGAGAGCACTTCAATGATGGCGCATGGACGAGTTTGTGAATTCTTACCAAGATCAATTTCTGAACACGTCACCATGACATCTGGATAATAATAAATCTCACCTATCTGAAGCCTCATATCGCTACTGAATGTACGGCAATGACCAGTTTCAGCCTCGAGCAACAATGCTGCCAGCCTGAGTGAAATGCGATTGTGCGCATTGCTCGCTCCTGCCATTGCAAAAATCTGACCATCGACAAATTCGTGTTTATCCGTCGCGGTTTCTTCAAACTCGAGGTATTCAGTTACGGTCACAATTTTGGTTTGTTCGGCAACTCGAGGCATGAAACCAGTATAGCCAAAATTGGAGAGAAACTGATGATTTGTCTCGAGCACAAGCTTTTTTCTTTTCCCTTTTGCCCTTTAACTTTCGCCCTTTGACTTTCTCAATCCTCAGAATGCAGCGTTGAGGCACGTTCGACAAGACGCGGTTCAAACCTCACTTTACGCGGTGCTCCGTCATAACCCGAAAGTCTGTCCACCAACAATTCCGCCGCCGCCGCGCCCATCGCCTCGACGGGTTGATGCACGCTGGTCAAACCACGTTCCGCCGACCACGGATGATCGTCAAAACCGATCACGCGCACGTCTCGTCCAACCTCGAGCTTGAGCCGTGCGGCTTCCTCGAGCACCCCGAGCGCCACCAAGTCGGCTGCCGCAAAAATGTTCACGGGCATGGTGGTGTTTTCTAAAATTTCTCGGGCGGCGATTCTGGCATTGTCCAAATTGAACGACACGGTGCTGACATGAGACTCGAGCAGTGCTTTACCCGCTTCCTCGAGGGCGGCTTTAAAACCTTCGATGCGTTCGTCAAACACGGTCTTCGCAAAAACTTCATCAATGTCTTGATGCACGCTGATCGCGTAAACCTCGCCGTCAAACCCCGCCAAAGCTCGAGCGGCAAGTTCGCCACCAAAACGATTGTCCAAGTAAACGCTGTCGTAATTCTCGTTCATGCCGTCCACGATCACCACGGGTTGACGCGTTGGCAGCTTGCCATCGGTGTACAACTCGCCCAGGTTGTGCGTTGCCATGACAATACCGTCGGACTGATACGCCAGCGTGCTCGAGTTGAGGTAACGTTCGATGCGTTCGCGTCCAATCAGTGGGAACAATGCGCTGTCGTACCGATGGGCTTCCAGGGTTTTCTCGAGACCGTTTAAGAGTCGCAAGTAAAATTCTGTGCCAATGACTTGTAAAATAATTGATACGGTGTAACTTTTTCCACCTGCCACGCGCCGAGCGTGCGGGTTTGGGACAAAACCCATCTCAAACATGGCGGTTTGAACGCGTTCGCGGGTTTCGGGGCGCACGCTTTTGTGGTTGTTTAATACCCTCGAGACTGTGCCAACGCCCACCCCTGCTTTTTCTGCCACCTCTTGAATCGTCAGTTTCACGCCAGTCCCTTCAAAAACCTTTGTTTGTAACTCAGTTTACTGGAAACATTTCCAAGTTGTGTTTCACAGGCAAAATTTAGAATCTTGAGCATAACTTGGGCAGCGTAACACAAAAACAATTTGAGGCTCGAGAATGTTCACCTCGAGCCTCAAATTTTGACAGGCGCAGCAAGACGGGCGCAGCAAGCACATATACTCCAACTAAATCATTTTCTTGTGTGTCACACTATTTCACATGCCCAGAAGTAAAGCGACAACCACAAACGACATTGAAAACTTTCTC
>JAYTKL010000316.1:0-1882 GCA_043730305.1 Deinococcales bacterium
AAAACAAGACTTTCATGACATTAGAATACTCGAGACATGCAAAACGAAAAAGTTCACATCCTTCCCTGCGCAAGATTCGTGTCAAAATAACAGCATGAACCTGGTCACAGCGTTAACCCAAAACGACATTCAAAACCTCGAGACGCACCTGCAACAATTTAAGACTGCCAAATCGTTTGACCTGACGGGTTTGGACGGTTTTTTGCACGGCATTGTGACCATGCCTAACTTTGTCACACCCAGCGAATGGATTCAGATGGCACTGACCGAAGAAAGTGTCAGCCGCGACCCAAAACAAGCCGAAGAACTCTTCGCGCTGGTGTTTCGGTATTACAACGAAATTGCCAGAATTGCAGCCGAAGAAACCATGCCAGCACCACGTTGCGACGGCAGCCCAGAACAATGCGACGCCTGGATGAAAGGCTTTGCCAAAGCGTTTGTGTTCGATCAAAAAGCGCTCGAGCGACTGATGGAATCCGAAGTCGAACACGAAAGCGGCACGGGAGTCATGATGTTCTCGTATTTGCTGGACTTTAAGGAAATGCGCAAAGCAAAAGTGAACAAAGATCAAATCCTAGAATTTGAAGAAGCGTACTTGCACAGCGGCAAGCAATTCGCGCAAAACACGCCCGACCACAACCAAGAACTCATCATGATTCTGGTCAAACTCCTTAGGGGGTTGTTAAAACCAAAAAACCAACGCTCGAGCCTAACAAACGAACACGCAATCGAGCTTGATGGATTTGGATTTGGGGGTGGCGCAACGATACGGCGAGACGCACCAAAAGTGGGACGGAATGAACCTTGCCCTTGTGGGAGTGGTAAGAAGTACAAGCACTGTCATGGCAAGAATGTGATGGCATAATTTAAATCTCGAGATTCAAACATTGGCTTCTCGAGCCTTCAAGACTTGCAACATCTGATTGCCGTACACGTTCACCAGCAAGCCAAGCACCACAATTGCCGCGCCAATCAGTTTCAAAACCCCAAACGATTCATGCAGCAACGCCGCCGATGCCAGCATTCCAAACACCGGCACAAGCAACGACAGCGGCGCGACCTGACTGGTTTTGTATTTGCCCAGCAACCAAGTCCAAACACCAAATCCAAAAATCGTGGACAAGTAGGCAATGTATAACAGCGCCCCGAAGCTCTCGAGCTTGGGACTGGTGAACACGGCTGTAATCATGGCGCGATCTTCAAAGAGCCATGACAGCAGTGCCAACGGAATCGGCGGCACAAGGCTTGCCCAGACAATAAACGAAAGCATGTTGAGGTTCGAGTTTGTCGTGCTGGCGGTTTTGCTGATGATGTTCGCCACGCCCCAAAAGGCTGCCGAAACCACCATGATCGCCATACCAACAACGTTCACGCTCGAGTCGTTGACCGTGGCAATCAGTGCGATGCCAGAGAACGCGATGACCATGCCCAGAATTTGGCGTGGCTCGAGTTTTTCTTTTAAGACCAGCACACCAAAAAGGGCGGTGAAAAACGCTTGAAGTTGCAAGACAAGCGAAGCAATGCCTGCCGAGATACCGAGTTTTATTGCCAGGAACAACAAACCAAAATGGATCACACCGAGTACAAACCCGAACGCGAAAACATACCCAAAAGCCACACTCGGGCGTTTAACGAAAAACACGGCTGGAAACGCCGCCAGCACAAACCGCAACGCCGCCAGCAAGAACGGTGGTACACCGTGCAAGCCAACTTTGATCACCACAAAATTCACGCCCCAAGTGGCAACGACCAGCAACGCCAGCAGAAAATGTTGTAAGGGCATGAATTCCTTTATTTACGACTTGAGGTTTGACAGACGCCGCTCGAGATTGATTTTAACCGCAGCCCATTCGGTGTCCAAAATGCTGAACACCACACTGTC
>JAYTKL010000317.1:0-2202 GCA_043730305.1 Deinococcales bacterium
TCTTGTGCCACACGCGGCGAACGGTGAGGAATGCTGACCCGTAACGCGGGATTTCGCTCGACTTTTCCAGCAAATTCAAGGAAATCACCATATGCCCGCAACGCTGCCAACTTTCGTGACACGGTTGCTCGGGCAGTGCCACGACCCGCCAACACAGACAAGTAATTCTCGAGGTCGGGGGCGTCAAAAACCCGCACAGACTCGAGCGCCATTGTCACATCGGCAATGTAGGCACGGATGGTTCTTTCGCTCGAGCCTCTGGCTTCGAGATACGTTTGAAAATCTTTGGTTGCTTCCATCGCGCCTGAAGTTTACGAACCCCTGCTGGTGAAGAGGTGAATGTGATGTGAGAAGCGTGGGGGAGGGAGCTTCTTTGGGGTTGAGGGCTTCACAGATGCTCGAGCCTGTAATCTATACCTAAGCCTGAAAGATCGGTGCTTTTGATCCTGAAACATCGGCGCTGACCCTGTTAAACTCGAGCCTGTGAAACCTGTTGCCACATACCTGTCGCTGGGATTGCTGGGCGTCTTTGCCCTGACCCTGATTTACCAAGTGCTAATCGGAAAAGTTCCTCGAGAAATATTTGCGGTTTTGATTGTTGCCCAAGCCCTGATTAGGATTTGGGGCAACCGCAACGGGGGCAGGAATGGTTGGTTTGGCGTGGGTTTGTCGCTGCTGCTTGCCGCCGCGATCTTGTTCGCCAAATAACCTCGAGTTTAAAATCTTGCGTCTTCTGGTTGCGGCAAACCCAGCCCTTCGAGTTGTCCTAAAATCAGGTTTTTGTCGCCCACCAAAACCAGCAAACTTTTCTCGAGCAGCAACATGTTGGGCGCAAGCGTGTTCAGGCTGGTGGCATCAAAAGTATTCAGTTCGTCGAGGGTTGTGCCGAGGCTGGCAAACGTCTTGCCTTGAACAAATAAATCCTGGGCGGTGCCGACCAGACCCTCGAGCGTTCCAAGGCTCGAGATGGTGTTGAAACGCCGTACCGCCGCCGTTTTGCTGGCTTCCTCTGGCGTAATGTCGCCTGGGGTAAGGCGTTTGAATTCGTTCAAAAACTCGCGCAGGCTTGCCCCTGTCACGCCCTCTTCAACATCGGCTGCCACGCGCAAGTAAGCACTTTTCTGATTTTGATTTAAGCTCGAGTACACGCCGTAGGTATAACCTTTGTCCTCGCGCAAATTCTGCATCAAACGGCTGGTGAAGGTGTCGCCCAACAGCACATTCAGGCTTGCCAGTTGGTTGCTGCTGGGGTCGCCAGCCAGCGGCGCAGGGAACACAAATCGAATGGCGGTTTGACTCGAGCCTGGACGATCCACAATCACGACGCGCTGGATTTGATTGGCGGGTTGCGGGTAACTGACCGTCTCGAGCGGTTTGCCCGTGTTCTTCCAACCTTTTAAAGCCAACTCGAGCGCCGTTTTGAAATCACTGGGCTTCAAGCTTCCCGCCGCGAAAACAAGTGCATTGTGTGGTTGTGCCACGGCTTTGTATTCGGCAACCACATCGCCGAGTTGCATTCTAGAAACGCTCGAGATGTTGCCATTCAGCGAATTGGCGGCTGGATGATCGCGTCCAAAATACTCGCGCAGGGCAACTTTTTGTGCCACGGTGTCAATGTCGTCTTTTTCGGCTGCCAGTTCGCTCAATCTGGCGCGTTGAACTTCCTTGAAGTTAGAAACTTTTAAACTTGGACGCAGCAGGGCATCGCTGTACAACTCGAGCGCCGCCTTGAGGTTGGCGCTGGCAACGCTGAGATTGATGCTGGAAAATTGCAGATCGCTGCTGGCAGTAAAACTTGCACCGATGCCACCTAGGGCTTGCTCGAAGGCTTGGGCATCGCGTTTTCCCGCGCCCAAACCGAGCAATTGGGTCATGATGCTCGAGCGTCCCGCATTATTCTGGTTTTCACGGTCTGCGCCGCCACGAAACAGCGTTGAAACGTACATCAATGGCAGGTTGGCACGCTGCCAGTAATTGACTTTGACGCCGCTCGAGAGACTGAATTCGGTCATGGCTGGGGTTTTGAACGCGGCAGTTGCAGTATCTTGCGGACGTGGAACAATCACTTCTGCGCTGTTGCGAGTTGCGGCTGGCAAGACGTTTATCACCACCCGAGCATTAAAATTTAAAACCTGTTTTGCACGTGCCAACAAACTTTTGGGCGTGACTTTACGGTAGCGCTCGAGGTCAAAGGCGAAGCTG
>JAYTKL010000318.1:0-1666 GCA_043730305.1 Deinococcales bacterium
GTTTCCTCGGCAAACAAGATGGCTCGAGATATGGCTTCGAGTTCGGCAATCACGGGTCTAGACTCGAGGTAGTCTCGAATGCTGGTGTTGCCCAGCGCCCTCGCACGACCCGAGAGTGCGCCCGTGATCGCGTCTGATTCGGCATGAACCGCCACGGGAAGCCCTAAACTCGCCGCGACTCGCATTCCCTCAAGCAAGGTCAGGTCGTCGCTTGCGCCAAATTCTTCCAGTCCAGAATTGCTCATGAAGGCTTTGAAGCCAATCACACCGCACGCCGCCAATTCGGGCAGCGCCTCGAGATTTCCAGGCACAAGCCCGCCCCACAGCGCAAAATCGGTGATGCTCGAGCGCTGCATCGCCGTCAGTTTTTGCTTAAAACTTTTGGCATCCGTGGTCACGGGCGAAGAATTCAGTGGCATGTCAAAAAACAGTGTGCCGCCACCCGCCGCCAGTGCCGCCGAACCCGTGGCGATGCCCTCCCAGTCGGCGCGACCTGGCTCGTTAAAATGCACGTGAACATCGATCATGCCAGCCATGACGTGCAAACCTCGAGCATCAATCTCAATCGCGCTCGAGGTAGAAATTTCTGGCTCAAGCCTCACGATTTTGCCGTCTGAAATGCCGATATCAAGCTGCTCGAGCGCATCACGCACCACAGTTGCACCGCGAACAATCAAATCCAAATCAGGCATGTCTCAAGCATACGGGTTTCCTAGGGGGCAGGTTTTGTCTTCGGCTGCCAACAGCGTAGAATCCCCTGGTGATTTTTAAGCGCATCATTCCCTGCCTCGACGTTGACCGTGGACGGGTCACTCGAGGGGTGCAATTTCAGAACGTTCGTGACATCGGGGATCCAGTTCAGTATGCCCAAAAGTACGACCTGGACGGCGCAGACGAACTGGTGTTTTATGACATCACCGCCTCTTCAGACGGGCGCGACCTCGAGATGACCTGGGCGAAAAACGTTGCCGAAACCGTGTTCATGCCCCTCACCATTGGCGGTGGCGTGCGCACGCTCGAGGATTGTCGGCGTTTGCATCTTGCGGGGGCGGACAAGATCAGCATTGATTCTGGCGCGGTCAGCAACCCGCAGATTATTCGTGAAGCCAGTGACCATTTTGGGGCGCAGTGCGTGGTGCTCTCCATGCAGGTCAAACGCCGCGAAAATGGGCGGGGCTGGGAAACGTTCATCAACGGTGGACGCAAAGCCACGGGTTTGGACGCCATTCAGTGGGCGGTGCGCGGACAAGAACTTGGCGCGGGCGAATTGGTTTTGAACAGCATTGACGGCGACGGTACGAAGGCGGGTTACGATGTCGAACTGTGCGCCGCCATCAAAGCCAACGTGGACATTCCAATCATTGCTTCCGGCGGGGCGGGGACGCTCGAGGATTTTTATGAGGTTTTGACCGAAGGACGCGCCGACGCTGCGCTGGCTGCCAGCGTTTTTCACTTTGGGACGTACAGCGTTCAAGAGGTCAAACAATACTTGAAAGCTCGCGGTGTTTCGGTGCGACTCGAGCTTTGATTTCAGATGTTTAAGGGGTTTTATGCCAATCGATATTCAAGCACCATTTTCAATCTCGAGCATCACCTTTGACTCGGGCGGTCTTGTGCCCGTGATCGCCCAGGAGGCGGGCAGCATGCGGGTCTTGATGCTGGCTCA
>JAYTKL010000319.1:0-3291 GCA_043730305.1 Deinococcales bacterium
CTGGCGGTCGGCGGTAAAACCTTCAAAATGAAATTTGGACACCGTGGCGGCAACCAACCCGTCAAAAACCTGTTGACCGGCAAAGTCGAGATCACGGCGCAAAATCACGGCTACGCGGTGGACATTGACAGCATTCCAAACGGACAGTTCAAGGTCACGCACGTCAACCTCAACGACGGCACACTCGAGGGGATGGCGCATGTGCGTTACCCAGTCTTTAGCGTGCAGTACCACCCTGAAGCCAGCCCAGGACCGCATGACAGCAATTATCTGTTCACAAGATTTATTGATGAAGTCAACGCCTTTGCGGGTGCGAACGGTGTCCCAACCGAGAAAAGCTCGAGCGGTTTGCTGGGCGTTTAACCCTAAGACGGTGTTTATGAAATCTGTTGTGCGACGAAATTTCGAGAATTTGCCGTGTCGTAAGCAATTGGCAGCTAGCAATTAGCGAAAAGCTTTTCGCTAATTGCCAATTGCTAATTTCTTATTCAAAGCGTTCAAGCTACCTTCATAAACAGGCTCTAAAACTTCGAGCCATTGAATCTTGTTAGACTTCGTTTGACAAGATTTTCTATTGCTAGACTGACAAAGGCAATGAGTGACGCTCGAGTTCAACTGTTCGGCATAGCACAGGTCGACGTTGGCAAAAATATCATTATTTTTGCCGATGACAAACGGTATCGCTTGCTGGCATATTTGGCTTGCAAAGCCGATTGGGTTTCGCGGGAACAACTGGCGTTTTTGTTCTGGGACGACACCGATAACCAGAGCGCCCGAAAAAACTTGCGGCATTTGATCGGGCGCATCAAAAACCTGGATTGGCTGACAGGGTTTGAAACCGAACTCGAGCACTTGCGCTGGCTTGTGCCCTCGGACGTGATGGACTTCAAAACGGCACTCGAGCAATCCAATTGGACGGCGGCGCTTGGGTTGTACAACGGTAATTTGCTGGCAGGTTTTCAAGAGGGCGATTCGCCAGAGTTTTCGGCGTGGCTCGAGCTTGAACGGGGCGCATTCAAAGACCGCTGGCACACGGCGGCGCTTGGGCAGGCTCGAGTGTTCCAAGACCGCAATGCGTTTCATGAAGCCATACGGGTTTTGGAAGGTTTGCTCGAGCGCGACCCGTTCGATGAGGAAGCGCTTGATTTGTTGATGCGGGTTGCAAGCCAGAGCAGCCAGTCTGGGATTGCGTTGCGCAGCTTTGAAGGATTTGGCAAGCGCTTGCGTCAAGAACTTAACCTGCCACCACCGACCCACCTCGAGCAACTGGCAAACAGCATTAAAATGCGTGACCTTGCGCCAAATCCAGCCCCCACCACGACCCTGACCATTGACAGACCGCTTGCGATCCCAGCGATTCCGATCATTCCAACGGTCTTTATTGGACGAGAATTGCTGCTTTCAGAATTGACCAATCTGCTCGAGCATGGCGGTCACCAACTGCTGACTTTGGTTGGCACGGGCGGCGTCGGCAAAACCCGCATTGCGCTCGAGATTGCTTTGGAGCAAAAAACCAGATTCAAAGTCGGTTTTGTCAACCTCGTGCCGATCAGTGATCCCAGCGCGATTCCGAACGCCATCGCCCAAGCCATCGGTCTGAATTTTAAAGGGCAAGATTCGGCGTTGCTGCAAGTCATCAATCATATCGCTGAGGAAAAAATGCTGTTGGTGATCGACAACTTCGAGCACGTCATTGCAGGCGCTCAATATTTGAGCGAGCTGGTGCAGAATTGTCCAAACCTGATTGTCCTGAGCACCTCGAGAGAACCGCTCGACCTGGCGGGCGAGCATATTTTGCCCGTCGGTGCCTTTGCAGTTCCAGAATTAACCGAGGTCAAACCAAACGAAATCCCGAGTCTCGAGGCGGTGCAGCTTTTTGCCCAGCATGCCCGCCGGGTGCGTCCAGATTTTCGGCTGGGGGATGACAATCTGGCGCAGGTGCTCGAGATTTGCCGGCTGGTTGACGGCTTGGCGCTGGGGATTGAACTGGCAGCCGTTTGGGTGCGGGCTTTACCCGTTCAGGACATTGCCAAAGAAATCGCCCAAAACCTCGATTTTCTCTCGAGCAACAGTGTCAACCTGCCCAAACGCCACCGCAGCATTCGAGCGGCTTTCGAGCATTCCTGGGGTTTGCTGACCCTCGAGGAACAACAGGCGTTGCGGCGCTTGGCGGTATTTCGAGGCGGGTTTTTTAAGGAAGCCGTGCGCCGAGCCGCCCACGTGCCCTTACCCGTGCTGGGCAGCCTGATTGACAAATCACTCTTAAGTCTGAACAGCCTTGGTCGTTACCGTCGCCACCGTTTGCTGCATCAGTACATGCAGGACAAACTTTCCGAAAACCCCAGTGAAGCCATGCAAGCCAAACTCGATCACAGCCAATACTATTTTTCAATCCTACAACAAGGACTTGAAGGCATTCGAGGTGCGCAGTCCAAAGCCGCGCTGGAAATGCTCGAGCTGGATTTTGAGAACGTTCATGGGGCGTGGCGCTTTGCGATCCAGCAGCAGCGCTGGCATTTTATTAAACTTGGCACCGAAGCCTTAATGCGTTTTTTTGATGCTCGAGGGCGTTATCAAGAAGCCATAGCGATGTTCGCGGAGGCGATAACGCAACTTGATGATTTTAACCCAGAAGACCATGCGACGCTGGGAACACTGCTGATTCATCAGAGTAAATTTTTTGAACGGCGCGGCGAGATCGAAACGGCGGTGCAACTTGCCGAAAAAGGTTTGCGCTTGTTGACGCCGCTCGAGGAGTTTGAGACCATGATCTGGGGTTTGGGAATGCTCGGCACGACAGCCACGTCTTTGGGCAACCACCAGGAAGCCCTGGCGCACCGTCAACACGCCTTAGGCAAGGCTCGAGATTTGGCGAACGAACGACTGATTGCGGTTTGTCTGGGTTGGGTGGCAATCTCTGAAGATTTGACGGGCAACACCCTGCAAGCCAAATTGATTTACCAAGAAGCCATTTACTTGTTTCAAAAACTCGGTAATCAGATTGGCGCATTGTTTAATTTAAACGGCTTGGCAACATTACTTTTAAACACTGGCGAGGTCGAGCAAGCCTTAAGCACTTTGCAAGAAACACTTCTCTTGACCACGACCGCCGGAGAACTCAGTCAAGTACCGCTTGTGCTCAATTCTTTGGCTGAATGCTGCTTGAAACTTGGCAGATTCGAGGAAGCCCAAACCCATGCGTTAAAAGCCTTGGTGCTCGAGCAACAACGCTCCCACGCCTCGCTTGCCAACCACAGCCATTCGCTTGGTATTTTATGTCGGGTTGCGCTG
>JAYTKL010000320.1:0-4497 GCA_043730305.1 Deinococcales bacterium
GTCCTGCACCACTTTCAAACCAGTACGCACCATAAGCCATTCCACGTTAGACCGAACCTCCTCAACCCATTCGGCGCTCGAGTGACGCAGGAATGCTCCAGCGTACAAATCGAGTGCAAGGTTGAGATCATTGTCTACGGGAATACTTAGGTAACGCATAATCTCACTGTAATCCCAACTTAAGGTAACCGTTCCAGCCTCGAGCGAGTACGTGCGGGTCACACGGTCATAAGTGATTTCCAAACCGTTGGACGACAGCGGCAATTGGTGTTTAATTTGGTGGAAGTTATTGCGTGCCGCTTTCGGTTCAGATTCTTCAAACACATCTGTTAAAATTTTCTCGAGTGTGCTCATGGGGTGCAGCATCAAGTATGAAAGCAACTCGAGGGTCTTGGCGGTCGAACTTAAATGCACCGGTTTTCCATTCGCCAAAAGCATCGGTTGTCCAAATACCCGAATGCGGTATTCGGTGACTTTCGGGCGATGCTCGAGCGGAAGGGTGATCTGTTCTGCCTCGAAGTTTGATTCCAGCACAGGCTTTAAGGCATGTAAACCGTAAGGGGTGGCAATGTTTACCAGTGCTTGAATGTCACTTATTAAGCGCAACTCGAGCATCAAAAAAGCGTTACTGCCAAGGGCGTTGGCAATATCGGAAACATGCTCGAGCGAAATCGCGACAGCTTCAGAGTCGTTATTTTTAAGATGCCAGACTGCAAAGTGCAGGTGCGTCCATGCCAATTCTCGAGCCATTTCATGACTCTGGTAATATTCTTGTGCGTTTGTCAGGCATTCTTGAGCTTTTTCGAGTTGACCAACATTTGTCCAGAGAACACCAGCAGTTAAATTTTGGGCTGCAACGTATTCCGAGCTGACTTTGAGATTTTCAGCACGCTTAAGGGCGGCTCGAGCTTCATTTAATTGCCCTGAGCCAATATAAGACTTACACATTCCAAGCTTTGAAAGACACTCAGTTTCGATAAAACAATTTGTTTCGGTGATTTCAATACTCTGATCAAATAATGATCGGGCACTATCCCAATCTTTTTGAATAATTTTATATATTCCGCTTGTATACAAATTAAATGAGGTTAGAAAGGGATTATTAATATTTTGAAAGTCACTATGAAATAACTCACTCTCGACGCTTAAATAATCACCACTAAAAACACAAACCGATGCTCTTGTAGCGCGGATTGACAATTGAAAAGTTGGGTTCGTACTTAGTAATGCGCGATCAAGCAATTCCTTTGCTTTTCGGTCATTTCCAAGCAAGTGATAGGTATAACCTAGAGATTGGTCAATAATAGGAATCAGATTTCTAATTTCACCACATAAATCAGCTTCTAATCGCGCATCTAAATATGCTTCTAAAGCTGCCTTTAGATTATTTCGAGACATATGTAAATCACCGCGTTCACGTAAAGCTCGAACCCAATCGGCTGGGGTTAATGCGCTATCCAAAGCCAATTCTAAATATGCCTCACAATCGTCCAACGAACCTAACAGACGTGAAATTGATGCGAGACCAACTAATGCTCCAAGTTCACCGCGACGCTTTGCTCTGGTAAACATGACACGAGCATCTTCCAAACGCCCCATGTTCCATGCACAAATTCCTGCCCATCGGTCATCTGTGGCAGAAGGCATGGGAAGTTGTAGGTGAAATTCCCAACCTTCCTTGTAACACGCATTTTGAGCGAGTCGTTGAATTGGACTAAGTTCTTCTAATAAAGTCATAATTGAGATTCTTGCATTCTATACCCATATGAAAAAACTTATTCAAGCAGTCGCAATTCTTACAGCCTTCGCACTTGCTAACATGGGCGTCATTCTTGCAGCACCTGTCATTGGAAATGTAGGCGGCTAAGCAGCACTATAACACCAATCTCACACTTATCATGTCAAAAACAAACGGAAGCGCTGGGAGACGCTTCCGTTACTTTATTGTCTCGAGGCTAAATCTTCAATCCCCGACAACCACTCCCACGGGCACACCCAAACTCTCGAGCATGGCTTTAATCCCAGCCGCGTCAATGCCAGCTTGGGCGTGAAGGCTGCTGACTTCGGCATGATCCATAAAATGATCTGGAATGCCCATCAGGCGCACGTCGGGTTTCAAATCTCGGCTTGCCAGATGCTCGAGCACCGCCGCGCCAAACCCGCCAACCACGGTGTTGTCTTCCAAAGTGATGATGGCACGGGCGCGTTGGGCGATGTCCTCGAGCATGGCGGTGTCCAGGGGCTTGATGAAGCGGGCGTTGATCACGCCAACGTCTTTTGTGCCTTTGACGGCTTCGAGGGCATACTCGAGGGTTTTACCGACTGCCAGAATCACCACGTCGTGTCCTGGAACGAGGCGTTCCCAAGAACCCCAGACAATATCGTCCCAAGTGCCTGCCGAAACGGCTTTGACACTGCCGCGAGGGTAACGAATGGCGACGGGTCCGGGTTGCTCGAGAGATTTTTTCAGCATGGCACGAAGTTCAAAGGCGTCTTTGGGGGCGCAAATGCTGATGCCTGGGATATTGCGCAGGTACGAGAGGTCAAACACACCGTGGTGGGTGGGTCCGTCTGCGCCGACCACACCAGCACGGTCAATGGCAAACACAACATTCAATTTTTCGATGGCAATGTCGTGAAGCACCTGGTCGTAACCGCGTTGCAAAAAAGTGCTGTAAATGGCGACGATGGGTTTCATGCCGCGCAGCGCCATGCCGGCGGCGGCGGTCACGGCGACCTCTTCGGCGATGCCCGTGTCCAGGTAACGGTCTGGGTGTTTCTGAGCAAATTCAACAAGCCCACTGCCCTCGCGCATGGCGGGGGTTATCACATAAATGTCGCGGCGTTGATCGACCAGTTCTATGGCGGCATCACCAAAGGCATTCGACCAGGAATAACCCTTTTGAACCTCTTCGGGCTGGCTTGGGTTGAATTTGCTGGGGCTGTGCCAGTAAATCGGGTCGTGCTCGGCAATGTTCATGCCTTTGCCTTTTTTGGTCAGGATGTGCAAGATGGTCGGACCCTCGAGTTCTTTGATCTTCTCGAGCCAGTAGACCAGTTGCAACACGTTGTGTCCGTCCACTGGTCCAACGTAACGCAAGCCCATGGCGCTGAACGGGTTTTTGGAGTGCGGGTCAAAAAAAGTGCGGGCGGCGTCTTTGGCGTTGGTAATCATTTGCTCCAAGGGTCTGGAGAAACGCCTCACCAGGTTTTTGCCACTTTGTTCGGCATCTTGAAACCATTTTTGAACTTGAAGCGTGCGGAAATACGTGTTTAACGCGCCGACATTCTCGGAGATGCTCATTTCGTTGTCGTTTAAGATAATCAGCATCTTTGGTTTTTTGTAACCAATGTTGTTGATGGCAGCCAGCGCCATGCCGCCCGTGAGCGCACCGTCACCGATGATTGGGATGATGTGATAAAACTCGCCCTTGCCGTCGCCAAGCATGGCATCCCTGGCAAGTGCCATGCCGTAAGCGTTGGCGAGGCTGGTGCTGGCATGACCCACGGTTATGGCATCGTGAACGGACTCGGAAACTTTGGTGAAACCCGAAATCCCGCCCTCTTTTTTGATGTTGTCCATCTGGTCTTTGCGACCCGTCAAAATTTTATGCCCATAACTTTGATGCCCAACATCCCAGAGTAAACGGTCTTTGGGACTCGAGAAGACCCTGTGGAGTGCGACCGTCAATTCGACCGTGCCGAGGCTGCTGGCAAGATGCAACCCGCCGCGCGAACAGATGCGAATGATTTCGGAACGGAGTTCTTCGGAAAGCGGCTCGAGTTCCTCCAATGACAATTTCTTTAAGTCTTCGGGGTAATTGACTCTCTCGAGAACGCTGGGTTTCATATTGCTCCTTGGGATTGAGGGTTGAGTAGCTTTATTTGAAGTTGCGAGCCACCAAAATGCGTTTGCCATCGCTCAGGTTGGAGCGCTGAATTTCACCAATTTTGGGCACAAACCAGATGAGCGTGCTCTCAGTCAAATCTTTTTCCGCGCCGCCCAGGGCGATGCGTTTGTCCTCTGAAATCCGAAAGGCATCGTAAGCAACCTTGTTGATCTCGAGTTTTTCTTGCGCCAGCACACGGTACTGGTAGGTCAGTGTGGCTTCACGGTTTTTGACTTGCGGGGTGCTGATTTTCATGCGGCTGATGCCATTCCAGGAGTTGCCAACGATAATCCGTCCTTGGTTTGGATACTCTTGAATGCCTGGGGTGTAAGTGACCTCATAAAAATTGGGCGTGCCTTCGGCAATCAGAAACACGCCGTCTTTGTTAAAATCGCGGTAATACCAGCGTTCCGCGCCGCGCCCGATAAAATGAAAGGCGGTCACGACTTTGGAATCGATGGCTTGAGGACCTTCAACTTTTAACTCATAAGGCACAGCATTGCCTGGGACTTCACCCTCGAGCAAATACTGCCAGACCAAACCTGTGCTGCTTGGGTAATAGCCAATTTCGTTTTGTTGGGTGACAGATTCGATGGGGTCAACTTTG